>CAZQKJ010000355.1:0-4391 GCA_964593315.1 uncultured Granulosicoccaceae bacterium | reverse complement strand
GGTGACCTCATGCCCTCGCAATCGCTGAAAGCGTACCCAGATGTCGGTCTGGATGTACTCAACCATGTGGCCAATGTGGATCGAGCCGTTGGCGTATGGCAGTGCACTGGTGACAACAATGTCGCGTTTTTCAGCTGGATTCATGAGAGACGGTTACGGCGCATGGTTGGGGAACCCTAAATTATAAGCACTTTGTGGCAAAGGTTCAGAAGTGGTTTGCAAGTCTGTTTTTTCCGCCCCGAAACGACGGCATTACCATTCGCATCCAATACAGATGGAAGCAAAGACAATGCGCAGACTTCTATGCGGGCGGGGTGGGTGCTGGTGTATCATTGCCACATTGTTACTTTTTACAGGGGTCGGACGTGGCGAACGTAGACAAGGCTGCAGTTGAGAAGGTGCTGTCAGCACACACTGATAAATATACCGGGCGCACGCTCGGAGAGGACAAGGCGGTGCGCCAGGTCGAGGCTGACGATGATGGCAAGGTCTCAGTGCAGTTGCAGATGGGTTATCCCTGCCAGGGTTATCTGCCGGAGTTGATTGACCAGCTGACGGATCTGGCGACGGCGGTGGATGGTGTCTCGGAGATGTATATCGAGGTCAGTACCAAAATTACGGCGCATTCGGTGCAGCATGGCGTCAAGCGCATGGAGAACATCAAGAATATTATTGCTGTCGCTTCCGGTAAGGGGGGTGTTGGCAAGTCGACTACTTCTGTGAATCTGGCGTTGGCCTTATCAGCTGAGGGTGCGAAAGTCGGATTACTCGATGCAGATATCTACGGTCCGAGCCAGCCACGCATGATGGGTTTGTCCGGACAGCCAGAGTCATCTGATGGAAAATCGATTGAGCCCATGTGTAACTACGGCATCGAGACCATGTCCATCGGCTATCTCATCGATGATGAAACCCCTATGATCTGGCGCGGCCCCATGGTCACGCAGGCATTGGAGCAGCTGCTTAATGACACCAACTGGGATGATCTGGATTATCTGGTCATCGATTTGCCGCCGGGTACCGGTGATACGCAACTGACCTTATCGCAGAAGGTGCCGGTGAGCGGCGCGGTCATTGTCACCACCCCGCAGGATATCGCGCTGCTGGATGCTCGCAAGGGACTAAAGATGTTCGAGAAAGTCGAAGTGCCGATTCTCGGGATCGTTGAAAATATGAGTACTCATATCTGTAGTAGCTGTGGACACGAGGAACCGATATTTGGTCAGGGTGGCGGTGAGCAAATGGCGGCGGACTACAATGTGAAGTTGCTCGGCTCTGTGCCTCTGGACATGTCTATAAGAGTCCAGGTAGATGGAGGTCAACCCAGTGTGGTCAGTGATCCGGAGGGTGCAATCGCACAAAGTTATCGCGATATAGCGCGTCGGGCTGCTGCAGGGCTCGCAGGTCAGGCCAAAGACTATAGTGCCAAATTTCCGAATATTGTTATTCAGTCCACCTGAGTCGGGTCTTAATCTAATGTCTATTAAATCCGACCGCTGGATTAGGGAAATGTCGTCACAGCATGGCATGATCGAGCCGTTTGAATCAGGTCAGGTGCGGGAATCCGCCAAAGGCAAACTGATTTCATACGGTACATCGAGCTATGGCTACGATGTACGCTGTTCTGATGAATTTAAAATATTCACTAATATCAATCACGCCGTGGTGGATCCGAAGAATTTTGATACCGACAGCTTCGTCGATGTTAAAAGCGATGTCTGCATTATCCCACCCAATTCATTTGCATTGGCTCGCACCGTAGAATATTTCAGGATTCCGCGCAGTGTGCTAACGGTTTGCCTGGGCAAATCCACCTACGCCCGTTGTGGAATTATTGTCAATGTCACCCCGCTGGAGCCCGAGTGGGAGGGCCATGTGACGCTGGAGTTCTCTAACACCACCCCGTTGCCCGCGAAAATATACGCCAACGAAGGGGTCGCGCAGATGCTGTTTTTTGAGTCTGATGATATTTGTGAGACTAGTTATGCAGACCGGTCAGGCAAATACCAGGGCCAACGTGGCGTCACCTTACCCAAGACCTGACCTGACCTGACGATCCGCACGGTTAAGTGGTAGCCCAAGGTATAGCTACTTAATCGAGGTCTCGCGGCTTGTGGTTGTGTATTCAACTGTTCCCGATAGCTCGTGCAGTGCAGCTTGAATAGATGCCTCAGGCAGGTGCAATCGAGCAAGTCATCTCCACTGAGACGTCGATAGTCTGGTTGATTGAAGCAGACCTGAGAATGTGGAAGAATCGTGGAGAAAGAATTCTCCGGTTTATTATGATCGACGCTGACGGTTTCAGACCCAATGTAGGCATTGTGCTTAGCAATAGCGAAGGCATGGTGTTCTGGGCGCGTCGTGCTGGCAAAGATTCCTGGCAGTTCCCGCAAGGCGGTATCAAGCGTGAGGAATCGCCGGAACAAGCTATGTACCGTGAACTCTATGAAGAGACCGGTTTGGGGCAGCACGATGTTGAGATCATGGGCTGTACCCGCAACTGGCTCCGTTATCGATTGCCTAACCGGTACATCAGAAAACACCAGAGTCCACTGTGCATCGGCCAGAAACAGATCTGGTACATGCTGAGACTGGTGGGTGACGAGTCACGCGTGCAGTTGGATGTAAGCGATCATCCGGAGTTTGATCGCTGGCGCTGGGTGGATTACTGGTTGCCTATGCAGAAAGTGATTTTTTTCAAACGCGATGTCTATCGCGGCGCGCTGGAAGAACTCGAGCACTTCCTGCACAACGACAAAGCCGATAAGAGTTCGGTTAAAGCTGACAAGCCGAACCCGGAATAACTTGTCTGATACGTGTATTGATGCAAGTCCATGTTGGCTGTTGGCTCAGCAAGGCCTTGCCCGATCTGAGCAGATAACCCGCACTCTTAATCAAGGCACCATACCCAGGACGATCTAGCTGGCCGACTATTTGGCTTGGTGACTATTGGTCGCGAGTTGATTCGGTTGAAGAAGCTCGGTTATCAATCCTGCTGTTTCCGTGGTATTGATCGCTCCAACCTTACGCCAGACAATCTCTCCTGCGCTATCAATCAAGAAGGTTGTTGGCGTGAATCTAACACCGGGAAAAGCGCTGCCGATCGTGCCATCTGCATCGTGGGCGATCGAGTATTCGATATTCTCCAGCTCAGCATGCGACGCAACTTCTTGTATCTTTGCATAGGGCATGGCAATCGCTACTACTTCAAATTCATCTGTCGCGAATTGTGCCTGCAGATTGGAAAACGGTTGGACATCACGATTGCTGATCGGACAGTTTGGTGCGTAAAAACTCACCAACCGGGTTTTTCCGTCCGGCTTTGCGAGGTCAAGCTCATGGCCTGCCACTGATTTGACAGTGACTAACTGAGCGGCACCAAGGCCCTGCGTGTCGGCAAAATAAAATAGTGAACCAATCGCCACAGTCGCGGCGAGCAGATAAGGAATCTTTAATTTCAACGAGCTGCTTCCTGATATTAGCGCTGCGAATTATAAGTCCATGGCTGTAGATTGAGGATTGCGATAAATACACGCAGCGCCATCATTGCCAAATATAGGCGCGTCATTATTTTCTCGGCATTGCTTCAATTCTTGTCCTTAATGCCCGTTATTGCGGGCTTAGCTACCGTCAGAGTTTCTTCCTCAGGTAAATAATCCGTAAAAAAGCGGTCGTTCGCAGGATGAATGGAAGTTTTACCTAAAGTTTGAGTTGCCTCTTGCCGTCCACGTTAAGAGAAGCACGTTTTTGTGCAATACCGTCCTGGATTTCAGGTCAGGCTGGATCTTGCGCCACGGTAATCAAGATCCGGTTCAAATTAAAAGCCAGATTTAAAAAGTGAGAGCGGAGAGACTCGATGAAAAAAACACTTGCGAGTACAACAGTTGCGTTGTTGTTGGCGTGCGGTGCTGCTGATGCAAACACGCTCGACTATTTGCGTGATTTCAGTCCGCGTGATGACTTCGATAAAAAGAATTTTTATCTGGGGTTGCAAGCGGGTAACAGCGATATAGATGGTGTAGACGGAGCGGGCGACAACATCGGCACGCTTAGCGGAACTGTCGGGTTCTTCTACAAGTGGGGTATCTCACTGGAAGGGCGATTTGGTATGGGATCTGATCAGGCCACCAGCTTGTTTCAGGATCCTGTAACAAGCTACGGCGCAGGCATGTTGCGCTACCACTATACGTGGAGCGATAACATTATGGCTTACGCCAGTGCAGGTGCGGGATTTCGTAAACACAGCAGTGTTGTTGAGGCGGACAGCACCGTAGGTTTGGCAGCAGCATTCGGCCTGAACCTTTTCGGTACCAAAAAGACCGCATTGAACTTTGAATTCCTATATCTCGGTGGCAACGAAGCAAGTACTTCCACAGGGATTGGTTTCCATC
>CAZQKJ010000354.1:0-4411 GCA_964593315.1 uncultured Granulosicoccaceae bacterium | reverse complement strand
ACCGAATATTTCAGAGATTCGATCAAACCGCTCTGCATAAACACCACTACGCTTTTCATCATTCCACTCGTAACTATTGAAAATCCCAAAGCACAGACTGGCCACATCTTCCTTAGACTCGGGCGCACGTGCAACGCGCACTACATCATGGACACGAGGGCGTTTTCCGTCTTCACGTCGAACATAAAGCTCACCACCAAAAATCGCAAAACGTACATCGATTTCATCCAGCGCCGCTTTAGCCTCCTCATGAAATGGCGCCCCCATCCTGATGGTACCACCCGGGTTAATGGTAAAGACCTCACCCTCGTTGTACACCAAACAGGTAAACTCCCCATCTATCTTCCGACTGATATGATAGTCACCGGAAGGTATGCGCTTTTTGGCAAGCTCACGATCCAGCGCCATGGTCATTTGACCGAGCTGCCTGCGGCGCATGCGCACGCGCTGCAGTATTGATATATCAGACAACGCATCCGATTTGCCGGTAAAATAGCCGGCAATACGTTCTTTACATGCTTCTTTGTCAATTAGCGCCATACTGAAATCTCCGCTACTTCTTTTGTTTGACTGCTTTGTCGGACGGTTTCACTGCTGAGGTCATCCGGTTTACCGCCATGGCCACTTCTGCATGGAGGTTATCGGTCTCGGCCACAGCCTTTAGCAAACGCCTTCGAGAGCCAAGCGGGATTTCGAGCTCTTTTAGATCGTCATCGGTGAGTTCCGGCAGAACATCCACATCGATCTCGTGTTCAATAAAGAGCTTCAGGTACTTACCCATACGAATGCTCTTTAGCCATATACCGAGATCATCACTGGTTATGGTGTTTGCTGCTTCAACAGGTTCTTTCTTTGGCGAAGCAGTTTTCGCAGCGGATTTAGCAGCAGGTTCCTTCTTTGCGGCATTTTCCTCTTTAGCGTCATTCTGACCAGCCGGTTTCGCAGATGGTTTTTTACTGGTAGCGGTTTTCTTTTTGGATTTTTTTGTCTTTGGCTTAGCCTCTGACTCGGCAGTAACCACAGCATCCGACTTTTTCTTATCAGATGACTGAGTGGATTCTACCTGCTTATCCCCTGATTTCTCTGCAGCCTTTTTTGTCTTTTTGGAAGCCGCACTGGTCGTTGCCTCTCCTTTGTCAGTCTCAACTTTCTTTTTGGTATCAGACGGGACTTTTAACTCAAGATTGGATAAATGCAATAACAGGAGGTATTTGTCACCGTCAATCCTGCCTTCAAGAAAACCTCTGTATGGCACACTGCCTCGCCTGAATACCAGCGGGTCGCGCCCTTTGCTGCCACCACCGACCATCATCAGTGAGTTGGATTCCGCAAGCTCCTTCGCCATGCCATACAGGAAATCATAGGTAAGGCCATTGATATGGACGATCTGCAGTTTTGAAGCGAAAACGAATTTGCGTACCGCCTCATCTTTGTCAAACTTGCGGTCCGTCCAGGTTAAAGGGATCTCCGAATCAACATTCGCCTCAGGTCGGTTACGAGGCCTTTTCTCTTTAACACTACCATCGGGACCGCGAACTATCTCCTGCTGTTCAATTCGGTAAACAATCCCGTCAGATGAATCCACATAGACCTTCGACACGCCCCATAAGAAGTGACCGCAGATTTCCATATCGACTTCCGGATCACCGTCAACAAGCGCCGTTCCCAGCGCTTCAGCGTTGCCTTCATAGTTCTTTAGCAGTGTTTCATAGTCATGCTCGACAGTTGCTTTCAGAATTTTGCGCGTATAGGAAGGCCGGTTAGCATCATCAACATAACGAACTTCTTCATCTACACCTGTCGTTTCGGCTTTTACAACAGCATCTCGATTTCTGCTATCCGTGAGATTTACATTAGGCATGGCATACCTCCATGATTTTTAGTGAAATTAATCAATGCGACGCTCAAAGCATTTCAAAATCAAACTCTTCGACGTCTTCATCGTCTTCATTTCCGGCAAAACACACTGCGGCCTGATCAAGGCCCACATATTCAATTGCGGAGGGCTTACCTACCATCATCCAAACCATACCGTCAGGCGATCCTATTAAAAATGCCGGGTCGGCGGAAATTCCTTCACGGTACAAAAATTCAAAGCGGAAAATGGTTCCTGCTTTAAGCTCTTTAGTCAGCTCCGGTGAAAAGTTATCATCAGCTCCCAATAAATAAACAAGTCTGGAGCTGTAGTTAAGAAATTCTTCAAGTGTGGCTGTTTTTTCAAGCTCTATGGTGATATCAAAACTTGAAGGCAACATGGACAGCTCGTTACCGGACAAATCAACCGGCTTCAGATCGCCCCGCTCAACCCATTCACCATCACTACTGATATAACCGAGTGCCGTGCCGCCATACGGGATCAGCGTTTTTCCATCATTGGCAAGAGTAGCCAGCCCGCAGCGATTACCGTCAATATCACGGGTTTCTACATCGACAGAGCCGTATAGCTTTCTACGATCAATTTTATTCAGCTCACACTCGAACTCGGCATTACCGTACTTGAATTTTAATGCTCGCGGCATTTCGCACTCCTTATAACGTCTCTATCAAAATGCTGATTCCTGACTGCCAGACAGTCTAGTTACACAGTCTCTCTGTGTGCTCCAAAGCCTCTTTAAAAGCAGCGATACCATTTTCCATTGGCGTACACGACACACCACGATCGTCTATGTAAGCACTGGCAGGTGGTTTGCCCAGTCCTGTGTGTACTCGCTCAAAAGCAAAACCGTGCTCATTCAACCAATCCTCAATACGAGCCACAGCTTTACGATACTCGGCACTTGGGGCCTTGCCTTTTTCCTGTGACAACCTAGAGGTTAAAATAACCACATCTGCAATCTGCGATAATTCTCTGGTGAACTCTACCGCCCCGTCCACAGGATCACCAATCTCTAAAAGGTTGGTGGCACCCAGGTTCTGCGCCAGTACGCCGTCCAGGTCGACGCAGACCGTCGCTTTGCCCTTGCGCTTAAAACTCCGCTTTCTATCAACCGCCCGCCTGGGTTTCTCAGAGATATGTTCAGCAGATCTGAGTTTCTCTCCACGCTTACCGGCAACGCCTCGAATCGTCATTCGACTATGATCCGCGGGCGCAGACACAGCAGGCGGTGCCGGCCCCCCAACACACTGAACCATTGCATCTATTGCCGCGTGGCCTGACAACCACGGATCATCCAGCCATTCGTCTCCACTCCAGACACGCGCATAATGGTCCCTGGTGTGATGCAAACCAGGCAATCGGAACCAGGCACCAAGCACATCTTCACCAGACTTTTTCTCTTTGGGTCTTTTGGGAAAAGTCTCAGGCTCCTCACTCAGGTTGGTCGCCTCCCAGGTAGACACCAGCGACCATGCAAATGCGAATACATGTTCGGTGGGTGCAGGCTCATCAAACAACACCCACAAGTGATAGCCACCGTTGTTGTTTGAATCAAATAGTAACGGGTCATAGCCCATGGATTGCAATTCACGCCACCATTTCAATGCACCGACCAGATTCCGACGTGCATGCTCTTCTGCATCGGCCTTGTTATCGTCGTGCATATCGATATCAATACCCAGCCACTTACTGGTGTTATCTTTACTCTTGGCATGGAGCCCGACAATCTGTGGTCGCCTGCGATGCTGACTGGCAAAGTGACGCGTGAGCTTGTCCAGCGTGACCATATCCGGACCACGTTTGCTGGCAACCGGCAAAGTCATCGCTTTATAAGTACGACCGAGTTTTTTCTGCTCTCCCTCAGTAAGCGCTGCGTATTGTCCCCAAACATCCTTCCGATTGGTAAGCTTCTCCATCGCCCACTCTGCCAGCTCGCGCGAACGCGATTTCCATTCTTCTGCAACTATTTCGTGATGACTGGCCATTGAATTGTGGAGCTCTTGTGAACTCTCTTATTGTAATGCGCTATATCTTGTAGAAACGTGATGCCGGTTCAGCGGCATAGTCTCTGGCAAGCCCATTTTACACAGCACCATACTCCAGAGCGGCATTTTTATGCAAAGGACATACAAAGCCGTAATTTTGCTATCGCCATTGCCGCTAAACCTCCACCTGGCTATTGCGAGTGGGTACATACTAGAGTCTGATCTATTTAATCAATAAATCAGACTCATTTGCATGAGACCAATTACTAGCCGTTACGATAAGTGTAGCTATAACCATTTAACGCAGGGGCTCCGCCCAGGTGCGCATAGAGCACCTTTGAACCTTTTGGGAAAAATCCCTTCTTTGCAAGATCGATCATTCCCTGCATAGACTTCCCCTCGTAAACGGGGTCGGTAATCATGGCTTCTGTTTGTGCGGCAAGGCGAATGGCTTCGTTTGTCTCATGACTGGGTACACCATAGGCGGGATAGGCATAGTCCGGGTGAATGACATGTTCATCGTAGCGCACTTCAGGACCAGGCTCTCCCA
>CAZQKJ010000353.1:0-4415 GCA_964593315.1 uncultured Granulosicoccaceae bacterium | reverse complement strand
GTACTGTGGCATCTAATGCCGGTAATCAAGCAGCTGATCAGGTCAATTCCGAACTCAGCCGTCAGCCAACGACAGTCAGAAGATACGTAGACAGACCATCAACATCATACTACTTGCAGGCTGGTGCTTTTGTTAAAGGCACTGATGCAGAACGACTGCAACGCCAATTGAATCAGTCTGGCATCGATGCGTTTATCAAAAAGGTTGCGATCGAAGGTAAGCAGTGGCACCGAGTGCGTATTGGTCCTTTCTATGATTCGCGCAGTCTTGATACAGCGCAGTCGCGTTTGGGTCGAACTGGTATCAGCTATATGGTTATCAAGGTGCAAAGTTAAGCATCATCTGTTTCTGTGCACACGATTGCACAGGTAAGTACCTCCTCTGATTTCATGCAGTCACCTGATATTAATCCGGGTTAGCCCCTGATATGGACGCAAGAAATCTGCATCGTGAAATAGACAAATGCATGCGTGCTGACCAGCATCGCCTGCGTAACCGCTTGCGCAAGAGTTTAAAAGGCTCGGGCAAGAACCCTCAAAGCCCGAGTGCTGCAAATAAAAGCGCTGATCTTAAAGACCAAGAAAGCGCCGGTACCAAGCAGCACGCAGCAGAGCTAAGTACACTCACAGCTGATATTGCAAAGTCTGTAACCCGTCGTGCAAAGCGATTGTCGGGCGTACCTGTGCCTGAATACCCCGCTGAACTGCCGATAGTTCAACACAGGGATGCGATTCTTGAATCCATCAGAGACAATCGGGTCACCATTATTTGTGGTGAGACAGGGTCCGGTAAAACCACCCAGATACCCAAGATGTGCCTTGAGGCCGGGCGTGGTGTTGAAGGTCTGATAGGTCACACTCAACCCAGACGGCTCGCTGCTCGCAGTGTATCGACTCGACTCGCCTCCGAGCTAAAGTCGGAGCTGGGTGGCACGGTCGGGTATAAAGTGCGCTTCAGTGATCAGGTGTCTGCAGACAGCTATATCAAACTGATGACTGACGGTATTCTGCTGGCGGAAATACAGTCTGATCCCTGGTTAAACCAGTACGACACAATAATTGTTGATGAAGCCCATGAACGCTCGCTCAACATTGATTTTATTCTCGGCTACCTGAAGCGGTTGCTGCAAAAAAGAAAAGATCTAAAAATCATTATTACGTCGGCGACGATTGACCCGGATACCTTTTCCAAACATTTTGACGACGCACCGATAGTTCTGGCTGAAGGGCGAAGCTACCCGGTAGAAGTACGCTATCGACCCTGGGGTGAGGATGAAGAAGACGAGCGTGATCAATCGCAAGCTATCTTTGATGCCTGTGATGAACTCGCATCTGTTGGAGCCGGAGATATTCTGGTGTTTCTTGCCGGTGAAAGAGATATAAGAGAAGCGGCAGACTATATAGGCAAAGCCCGTAGCGGCAGTCGATTGCTACGTGGCGTTGAAGTGATGCCTTTGCTTGCGCGTTTATCAGCCGCAGAGCAAGCCAGGATCTTTCAGCCGCATAGCGGGCGTCGAATCATACTCGCAACCAATGTTGCTGAAACATCGCTCACCGTACCAGGTATTCGTTATGTGGTTGATACCGGTATGGCCCGAGTGTCGCGCTATAGTGTGCGCAGCAAAGTTCAGCGACTACCGATTGAAAACATATCGCAGGCGTCTGCCAATCAGCGCAAGGGACGCTGTGGCAGAGAAGCGCCCGGTGTTTGTATCAGGTTATACACCGAAGAAGACTTTGATCAGCGCCCGGAGTTTACTGAACCTGAAATACTTCGTACCAATCTTGCCTCGGTGATACTTCAGATGGAAGTCTCAAAGCTCGGTCGGGTTGAGGATTTTCCTTTTGTTCAATCGCCTGAAGGGCGTTTAATTAATGACGGTTATCGATTGTTGCATGAGCTCGGTGCGGTCGATGCAAAAATGAAACTGACGAAGCTTGGTCGTCAGTTGGCGCGATTCCCGGTTGATCCGCGTTTTGCACGTATGTTGATTGCCGCCAAACATGAATCCTGTGTGTCTGAGGTCCTTACCATTGTAAGTGCCCTGTCGGTGCAAGATCCGCGTGAACGACCTCTCAATAAACAAAAGGCAGCAGACGAACTACACGCAGAGTTTAACCATGAGCAGTCGGATTTTCTTGCCATTGTCAATATGTGGGAGTTCTGTCGGGTTCAGTCTGAAAGGCTATCGTCCAACCAGTTTCGAAAGATGTGCAAGCAGCGTTTTCTCTCCTACATGCGTGTGCGTGAGTGGCGTGATATACGCCGGCAACTGCAGCAGACAATAAAAACAATTGATGGTAAAGAGAATACGACTGAAGCCAAATATGACAACATTCACCGGTCACTATTAACCGGTTTGCTGGGTAATATTGCCATCAAAGAAGAGCGCAATGAGTATCATAGTACTCGTAATAGAAAGCTGATGTTGTTTCCAGGGTCAGGCGTTTTTGGGAAAGGGCCCAAATGGATTGTGGCTGCGGAGATCAGTGAAACAACACGGTTGTATGCTCGATGTGTTGCCGGAATTGACCCTCTCTGGGTAGAGGCAATCGCGGAAAATTTACTCAAGCACAGCTACTCGGGTGCCAGTTGGCAGCGCAAGCGTGCACAAGTTGGTGCGCTGCGCAAATCAACACTCTATGGTTTGGTGGTTATTGAGAAGCGTCGCATCAACTACGGACCAATTAACCCTGATGAATCACGCCAGATCTTTATTCGGGAAGCGCTGGTGGAAGGTAACTACAATACCCAGGCTACTTTTTATCAGCACAATTTAAAGCTGATAGATGAGGTGGTATCGCTAGAGGACAAAAGCCGCAGAAAAGATATTCTGGTTGATCCTGAAGAGCTGTTTCGTTTTTATGATGAGATTATTCCGTCTGGTGTTTACTCAGGTCCTCAATTTGAAAAGTGGCGCGAGGAGTTTGAAAAGTCTTCGGTGCGTGGTCTTTATCTTTCCAAAGACTATTTGTTTCGGGATGATGATCCTGGTGTCAGTAGCCGCGACTTTCCGGATCAAATTGAGTTCGCAGGACTGGTGTTACCGCTGAAATATCATTTTAAGCCTGGCGCCAGTGATGATGGTGTCACGTTGGTGGTGCCAGCCAGTCTGTTGAATCGAGTAGATGCCAGGCAGTGTGAATGGCTGGTGCCGGGTATGTTGGAAGAAAAAGTAGTGGCGATGATAAAGTCATTACCCAAACAGCTTCGGCGAAACTTTGTGCCTGCACCCGATTACGCTGCGCAGTCGATTAAAAAAATATCATCGGTTGATGGAAAGTCCCTTTATGAATCGCTGTCCGTATCTCTAAATGCATTAACCGGTGTGAGAATACAGCCGGATGACTGGCAGCCGGAACAACTGCCGGTACACCTTGTAATGCGAGTAGAGGTTCTGGATGCCGATGGCAAGACCATCGATGAAGGACGCAATATCGTAGGCTTACAAAAGAGGTATATCGATCAAATAGAAGAGAGCTTGGCGTCAAATGAGAGCAATGCCTTCGAACGCACTGATATCACCGACTGGAATTTTGGTGATTTACCCGAGTGGGTGGAAGTGACGACTCAAGGTGTGCAAATGAAGGGGTATCCCGCACTGGTAGATGAAGATGGGATAGTTTGCCTGCGTCTATTTGCCACTAGTGAGGCGGCCAGCGAAGCCATGCATACGGGTTTACGAGGTTTGTACAAAAAGCGCGTACAAAAAGAACTGAAGTATCTAGTGAGAAATCTGCCTGGTATAGATGTGCTTTGTTTGCGTTTTGCATCGTTTGGCAAAAGCGATGTGCTGAAGAGAGATATCGTTGATGCCAGTGTTGATATGGCTTTCATACACGACAAACCACTACCTCGTACCCGTGAAGACTTCAACCAGATGCTCGATGCTCATAAAAATGACTTGGTCACTCATGCTAACTATATTTGTGATCAACTCGCACGGGCCTTTGAAATTCACCGTGAAGTCGCAAAGCGTATGAGTGGATCAGTGTCACTCAGTTGGGTTGAAGCAGTGGCGGACATAAAGGATCAGGTGGCGCACCTTATTTATCCAGGTTTTGTAGTGGGTACGCCACCGGCACGTTTACCGCGATTGCCAATCTACTTTAAGGCAGTAGCTAAAAGGCTCGAGAGCCTTGATCGAGAACCGGATCGCGATCGACGTCGAAGAGCTGAAGTATTGCCTGTTTGGGAGCAAATAAAAGAGGCTCTTCCACAATCTAATCCGGGTATAAGATCTGAAGTTGAGCAATTGCGATGGCTGATGGAAGAGTTGCGTGTCTCTATCTATGCTCAGGAGCTGGGCGCTGCAGATAAAATTTCTGTTGGCAAGCTTGAGGCGAGGCTTGAAAAGCTCGGCAAGCTATAAAGTGAAGATGCAAATGAGAGCAGCCATTGAGGTTTGTGCGCAG
>CAZQKJ010000352.1:0-4425 GCA_964593315.1 uncultured Granulosicoccaceae bacterium | reverse complement strand
AAGCTGCTCTTGCAGACAGGTATATTGCTCGCGCTGTATCGACAACCGTCGCTCTACCAGTGAAACCGTACCACGGTGTTGGTGCGGTACTTCAAGCTCCAGCAACAGATCGGGGTTGCGGGAAAAGAACTCTGGTGATTCACGCAGAAAGTCCGCTACAAAATTATCGTTTTCAAGGGCCTGTTCACTGTGCACATGAGCCGCCAGTGCTCCGGTTTTTATTGTTGTTCTCATTATTCCAGTCTGCCCTCAAATACCGTTTCACTCGGGCCAGTCATTTCGACCTGAGCATTGTTATCCAGCCACCTAACCTGCAAATCACCACCGCCGAGATGAACATTGACCGTGGTGTCCAATACACCTTGGCTAATACCGACCGCAACCGCCGCACAAGCACCCGTACCACACGCCATCGTTTCACCTACTCCCCGCTCAAACACCCGAAGACGGATCTCTGAACGGCTAACCAGTTGTGCAAACCCGGCGTTTACCCGATTCGGGAAACGCGGGTGGCACTCAATCTTTGGCCCAAGCTTCAACACCTCGGCTTGCTGCACATCTTGAACCCAACAAACCGCATGCGGGTTACCGAGCGATACAACCCCGAACACTTGCATCTCTCCGTCGACTTCAACTTCGTAGCTAGTCGCAAGTTCATCGGCAACAAAAGGCACGAGTTGCGGTTCAAATTCAGGCTTACCCATTCGCACGGTGACATCGGTGTCATTGAGTACAACCAGCTCCATCAATCCACCTGTTGTCGATACCTTAAGTTCGGGTTTATCGACCAAACCCTTATCCGTTACATAGCGTGCAAAACAACGCGCACCATTACCGCAATTTTCTACTTCTCCACCATCGGCATTGAAAATCCGATAGTTGAAATCCACACCCGGACTATCGGGAGGCTCCACAATCAACAACTGATCGAATCCAACTCCGGTCCTGCGATGCGCAAGCTTTGCAATCGATGCGACATCCATTTCGAATGGCTTATCGAGGGCATTGATAACAATGAAATCGTTACCCAGCCCGTGCATTTTGGTGAACTCAAACGCCATTTGAGGCCAGTTGTCCTGTCACAGTCATACGTTAATCCGAGGCGGCAGATGTTAAAGTAAAAAATTACCTATAACGACTAGATAGTTGTTTTTTATACTTTTTGTAAGAAACCAACAAGCTTATTTATCTGCCTACACGTTACCTATAGACGACGATTCGGGATTTGTGTTGAGAATATGGCGAAATAGTCAATAAATTGACTACAGCTGTACCACAGCCTGATACATCTGCCGCAGAGTGGTTGCGCGTTGGCAACAGTACACACACCATCGCGATGCAGCATTGCCGTGCGGACGACCACAGGCTTACTCAATTCTCCCTGTCCGGAATTGTTCAATACGTGCCGGCCAGAACTACACGCAGTGCAGTGCGTAGAGCGACAACACACAACATCAAACTCGCCCTGGTACCTGTGCTTATAATCATCGCAGCACCTGAATATTCACCGAAACATCAACCAGTGATCCCGATGCAATCTGCTAGCAGCCAATCCGTATGACAAAGTATCAGCGCGGCATGGCGCTCGCAGCTACCATCATCGCATCAAGCATGGGCTTTATTGATGGTACGGTAGTGCATATAGCGCTACCTGCTATCCAGCGCGATCTCGGTTCAAGCTTCGCCGCTTTGCAATGGATCGCCAATACCTACCTGCTAACACTGTGCGCACTATTAGTCATTAGCGGTGCACTGGGGGATCGCTACGGCCCCAGGCGTTTGTTTCTGATTGGTATTGCAGGCTTTACTTTGACTTCAGCCGCCTGCGCTGCAGCGCCAACCAGCTCGTGGCTGATAGCAGCCAGAACGCTTCAAGGCCTCAGTGCCGCACTGATGCTGCCTCAATCGATGTCGATCATCGCAAGACTATACCAACCTGAACAGCGCGGGCGCGCGATTGGTATATGGTCGGCAGCCGCCTCTGCATCCGCTGCAGCCGGGCCAGTTATCGGTGGCTTTCTGGTGGACAACGGAGGATGGCCTTACGCTTTCTGGGTTAACTTACCCTTAGGTTTAATCGCCTTCCTGTTAACCCTGTATGCAGTACCGCGCGGAGACAATCGCAAACAGGTACCGTTAGACTGGCCGGGATCAGCACTGTTAATAACCGCGCTCGGCGCATCGGTTTTTTCTACGATTAACTTATCACTGCATCCGGTTTCGTCTTTACAGGTGTGGCCCGGCTGGGTGATTGGCGTTATTGCCTTTGGGGTGTTCATTCAATGGGAGCGGCATGCAAAAGCCCCGATACTACCGGCACACTTCATAGCGAACCGCGAGTTCATCCTGTTAAACGCTTATTGTATGAGTGTATTCGCAGCGTTTGCTGCGGTGATGTTTCTGGTGCCTTATCTCTTAATAAGCTCAATTGGATTAAGCGCATCCACCACTGCATTGAATATGCTGCCACTGGGTATTTGCATCAGCCTCATGGCAAGGCCGGTAGGTGGATGGGCCGACAGGGTTGGATATAAAAAACCGATGATCTATGGAGCGTATGGTATCGCGCTCGCAACTGCCTCAGCCTGCACAATCGTCTGGTTTCGTACACCGTGGTCAGGTGCAGTAGTAATGACCTTGCTCGGCCTTGGTGCAGGTTTAATGGTCACACCATTAACGACAGGCGTTCTTAACAGCGTGGCTACCAAAGAAAGTGGGTTGGCCTCCGGTATTAATCACGCGGTAACCCGTATCGGAAACTTATTATCCATTGCACTCTTTGGCGCGGCACTGGCAATTCGCTACAGCCATCATTTAACCGATGCGTTGTTCAACAATGTGAAAGACATTGAGGCCAGGCTACAAGTAGAGCCAATAGTACGCGATGCTGCAAAAACTCTGGCACAAACAGATTTAACCGCACTCCCCACCGAGCTTCAATCGAAAGCTTTTGCAACTCTCACGGTTGCACTGGATAAAGCGTTTGTAGAAGTCATGCTTACCGCCAGTCTTTGCGCACTGGTTGCTGCCTGGTGTGCTGTGATGCTAGACGATGCACATAGAGCAAGTGACTCGACGTGAGCTAACACCCTCGCTCATAGAAGAAATGAGTGGTAAAAACCGCTGTCGAGTCACAATTTTTCAGCTCTTTGCACAGATACGTTGCGCCAGTACATCTGGTCTGCTATCTTTGCGTCATGACACTATAAGGTCCTAACTATGGGAATATTTACAAAAACTACTTTCGCGGCTGCAGCTATCACGATAGCCGGGTGCTCTGGAGACTCCGGCAATACCGGTAACAACAGCCAAACCAGTATCACCAGTGTTCCTGAAATAGTTATTGCGCAACCACAAGATGACCAGTTATCAAACCAATCGGACGAAGTTGATACAGTTATATCCGGACCTGTGTCAGATTCCAGCGATCCCCAGAGCGATACCCAGACTGATGCAGTCAATAACCTGATTAACCCAGAAAACACCGTTAACGATGGCAATGACGAATCAGCACAGCAAGCTAGCTCTGACGCAACAGACACCAATAACCTGTCCTTAAATATCGAGGCCACGCAAAACTCCAGCTTTTACTGTGAATCAGTCAGTGCGTCAGTAAGCTACGAGCGATACTGTCCGACTGGCACGTGCTTCCCGATTGAAGGGCGCTACGTACCCTTCCCTGCCAGCGGTTTTGGATGGGATAGCGGCCAGTTGTGCGATATGTCTGCAAGCACTGGCGTACAAGCTATTGATCAGCTCATACCGTACGTTGCAGACAGACCCGATATCGATGGCAGATTCATTTTTGCAGAGTGGGACAAAAGTTCTGAAGCAGGAACACTAAATTACGAGGTAACCGAAAACCGTATAGACAATCTTTTGTTCACAAACACTCCGGACTATCTCGACGGCACAGGTAACTCAAGGTGGCGAATGATGCATGATGGCACCAACCTGTACTTGTTAGTTGCAGCCCGAACAGATGCTGTCAATCCGAACAGCGTTTTCGAGCCTACCGATGCAATGTATGAAGTACCGCTAATTGTTGACTCTGAACTCTTGTGGCAAGACGATTCGATAGAAATATACATAGACGGGAATAACAGCAAAGATACTGTCTTTGATGGAATTGATGATTTTCAGGTCACCATGCGATGGACTGAGAGTGGCTTTGATTTGGCTATTTCTGAAGCCTCACCTCAAAGTCTGGGAATCTTCTACCGCGCCGATATCAATTTTGGAACGCCGGTCTACGAAGTCGCAATTAATCTTGAATCAGCCGGTATAGAAATAGGTAAGCCATTCGGCTTTGATGTACACATCAATGACGATGACAATTCTGATGAACGCGATGCCAAGTGGGGATGGTTTGAAAAATCAGGTTTAGATCGCGCTTGGCATGACCCATCAGTTTTTGGCACGTTG
>CAZQKJ010000351.1:0-4433 GCA_964593315.1 uncultured Granulosicoccaceae bacterium | reverse complement strand
GCGACCTTGGCAGCGTAAGCTACTTCATCGAATTTCTTTGAGTCAAAACCGATGGCGCAAGTGGTAACAGGCTTTGCACTGTTCTTTGCCATCAGGCCGACGACAGCACTGGAATCGACTCCGCCACTCAGGAATGCACCGAGTGGCACATCGCTGATCATGCGAGTTTTTACACTGTCATCCAGAAGGTCATACAGGTCGGATTGAATTTCATCAGTTGACTTGTCTGTTGTTTTGCCAAATGAGACGTCCCAATATTGCTCTGACTTGATCCCATCCCGATCCACCATCATCCAGTGCCCGGCCTGGACCTTTTCGATGTGTTTGAATATAGACTTGGTTTCAGGCACATATTGGTAGAAGAAAAAATCCTTCACTGCATCCTGCCGGATTGATCGGTCAATGTCTGGCATCTGGAGGATGGCTTTTATTTCAGACGCGAATGCAAATCGATCTCCCTTGCGATAGAAATAGAGCGGTTTTTTCCCAAGCCGGTCGCGAGCAAGGAACAAATTCTTTTCGACTGTGTCCCATATAGCAATGGAAAACATCCCGTTAAGGGAGCTCAGACACTCTGGGCCGAGTTTTTCGTACAGGGCCAACATCACTTCAGTATCTGAAGATCCTCTGAAGCGAACATTCTCCTTCTCTAGAGATGCTCGTAAAGATTGGAAATTGTAAATCTCACCATTAAAAACCGTTACATATCGTCCTGAAGGGGATGACATTGGTTGACGTCCGGACTCACTGAGATCGATAATCGCAAGACGTTGATGACACAGGCCGACTTGGTCGTCGGTGAACACGTCAGAATCATCGGGTCCGCGATGGGCAATTGCATTACCCATACTCTTTAGTAGGTCGGATGAATTGTCATACGAGTTATGAAACTGGGTAAAACCTGCGATACCGCACATTTTTTATCCTGCAATTTGGTTGGTGATTATTGGAACGACGGTTGAAGTAAGGATCGCGAAATCGGTGTTCTGGTATTCGCCGGTAAAGAATATCGGGTAGGCACCGATAACATCGTCAGCGTTGAGATCGATAGCGGCCTGAGAAGGATAATCTTTTCGATGGTCGTGTCTAGATTGAAATTTGTGAAATGAACAGGAGCCAGGTGGTTTAAAACTGCACGAGTGCGATGACGGAACAGCTACACAAAACGACAACCTGCCGGCCTCGGAATGCGATGACGGTTGATGTGGAAGATTATTTTCAAGTCTCTGCATTTGATTCCTTTGTTAGCCGTGACTCTTGGGATAGCTATGAGTGCAGGGTGGAAGCTAACACAGATCGGATACTTGAGCTGTTCGATCAAAAAGGCGTTAAGGCCACATTTTTCACACTGGGCTGGGTGGCGGAGCGTTACCCTGAGCTGGTGCGCAGGATAGTTGACATGGGTCACGAACTGGCGAGCCATGGCTGGGATCACATCATGGTGACTCGCTTCACAAGAGACCAGTTTGCGGAGGACGTACGCAAAGCCAAGTACGCACTGGAAGAAACCAGTGGATCTGCCGTTGCAGGGTATAGGGCTCCAAGTTACTCCTTCACCAGGAAGAACGATTGGGCGCATTCTGTCCTTGCGGAAGAGGGATATCAGTACAGTTCGAGTGTCGCGCCGATAAAGCACGATCTCTATGGTATTCCGGATGCACCGAGATTCGCTCATTTGAGAGCAGATGGAGCTGTTGTTGAGTTGCCGATCACAACTACGCGGGTGATCGGTCGCAATATGCCCTGCGGCGGCGGGGGATGGTTCAGGTTGTACCCGTATAGTTTAAGTAAGTGGGCGATTAACCGGGTGCACCGGCAAGACAATGAGAGAGCGATATTCTATTTCCACCCTTGGGAGATCGATCCGGATCAGCCAAGAGTGTCAGGACTGAATTTACGGACGCGTTTCAGGCACTACCAGAATCTTGCCCAGATGGAGGGACGAGTCGAGCGATTATTGGGGGACTTCGAGTGGGGTACGATGGCACAGGTTTTTAGTGATGAGCTTCACTTGAAACAATGTGCAACCTAGTGCCGTTGACACTGGGAGGTTCAGAAAATTAACATTCGCGGTTGCGAACTAGCAACGTGAGACGTTTGTCACAGAGGTATTACACAAGCTATTGATGTTGTTGCTAGCGGGGAAAATAGAATAACGAATATTTGTCACTGAAAACCAAAATAGAATGCTAGTTGTAACGCTTTTGGTTCATTTTTGTAGCGTTGTGAGAATAGGTTCTGAGTAAATCTTCAGCCATCGGCGTATAGTACGGCGTTTTCCAGGAAGCTGAATTATGTACCAGGATTATTACAGTTTTACCGCTGATCCCTTCAAAGTGACGTCACAAGGGGAAAGCTTGTATTTGCATGATTCGTTTAAGCGAGCAATGTCATATTTGTTGTACGCCTTTCATAAGGGTGAGGGAATGGTACTCGTTACCGGTAGTTCAGGAGTAGGAAAGACCGCTTTAGTTTCAGAAGTCGTTTCTGAAACTGCTGATACAGACATGCCGATCGCTGTGGTTGACTGCAACGATTTAGCGGGTGAGGACTTACTGGATTTATACCTTGAGACGCTGGGGGTGGTTGCGGCGGAAGGTAGCACTACCGCCCGGGCTGTGCGCGAGACGCTAAGCAGTATGCGTCAGACTAAACAGCCGGTGTTGATGCTGGATAATGCTCACTTGTTGAGTGAAGAAAATTTAAACAGGGTGCACATGTTGTGCAACCTGACGCAAAATGGGTTGCCGCTGGTGCAGATTGTACTGGTTGGACAACCGGGATTGAGAGAGACCATCCTCTCGCCTCGCTACGAGCAACTGCATCAGAGACTGATCGCAACTTGTAACGTAGACAAACTGAATATGGGAGAGACCAGAGAGTATATTTTGCATAAGCTGCGCTCGGTTAACTGGACTAACAATCCAAGTTTTGCTGAAAGTGTATTTGGTGCAATTCACAGATCAAGCCTCGGTGTACCACGCTGGATTGACTTGATTTGTAGCCGAATGCTGTTGAACGCGATGGCCAGTGATAAGAAATTTATCTCTTTGGAAGACATTTGTGAGGTTATTAGTGATCTCATTAAAGAAGACTTACTGCCGGATGAAGTCCGGTTGTCAACACAGAAAGTAGCCTGAGAGCCAACATGAAAACTTTTCTATTTGCCCTGATCACTGCATTTGTCGTTGCCGGGTGTGCTGCCAATCAGCCAGCCGAAACGCAGACGGCAGTGGTAAATGCAAGTGCACAACCTGCCACTCCCGATGCCGCTCCTACAGCGAGCTCCCGGGACAACACTGGCTACCAGTACATTATCGGTCCTGGTGATACGCTGGATGTATTCGTATGGGGCTACAAGGATCTTTCAGTTACGGTCCCCGTCAGACCTGATGGGAAAATCACCACCCGACTCATAGAAGATATGCAGGCGAGTGGCAGAACCCCGACTGACCTGGCGCGTGATATTGAATCAAAGTATGTGACCTACGTGAAAAACCCGACTGTCACAGTGACTGTGAATAAGTTCGTCGGCAGCCCTTCGCAGCAAATTAAGGTTGTGGGTGGTGGTGCAGAACCCAAGACGGTTCCTTTCCGAAACAGTATGACGGTACTTGACGTGATGATCGAAGTGGGTGGTCTCAGCAAGTATTCAAGCGGGAATAAAGCAGTTTTGGTTCGCAATACCAACGGTAAGCAACAGACTTATAAGATCCGCCTGCATAGTTTGCTGAAGAAGGGAGATATCAGGGCAAACCGACCAGTACAGCCGGGTGACATTATTATTATTCCGGAATCTTGGTTCTAGAAGTCGATTCAATCAAGCAGTGGACCTTAGTGCCAAATTTAAGTGTCTGATCATTAATACTAACGCTAGTAATCAAACATGCATGAGTTATTTGACAAGTTAAGCGAATTCGTCTGGGGTGTCTCCAGATACCGTTGGACCGCGTTGGCAGTTGCCTGGACCCTGGCATTGCTGGGCTGGCTTACCGTCGCCCAGGTGGATTCCAAGTATCCGGCTACCGCTCGACTGTTTGTCGACACTAATAAAATTCTTGAACCGTTGCTGACAGGCATAGCGGTCCAGACCGACGTGAAGAAGCAGGTGGCACTGATGAGTAAAACACTCCTTAGTCGTCCTAACCTGGAAGCTCTGATCGAAAAGAATAAACTGGATGTCGATGTTGTAGATACTGCAGGGTATGAAGAACTCATCGAGCGACTGACAGACGAGATAGACATCTACGATACCAACGGCACAAAGTCGTTGTATGCGCTTGAATACTCGCATGAAGACCCAACCAAAGCGTTGAGCGTGGTGGAGTCTCTGGTCGATATCTTTATTAACAGCTCTCTTGATGAAGAGCGCAATGATAACGTCGTTGCGATCTCATTCATGAACAGACAGATTGAAGAATACGAGTCGCGTT
>CAZQKJ010000350.1:0-4454 GCA_964593315.1 uncultured Granulosicoccaceae bacterium | reverse complement strand
CGGAATAATGCCCCGATAGCCGGTTTGCGCGAGCTGTTGTTTCAGCGTGTGTGTGACAAAAAATGCCTCTTGCTGTAGCTCGGCGCTGTGTTTCACGATTCGGCGTGACTCTGCGGAGGTAAACACAAGACCGACGGCGACCGATAAGATAATGACGCCGATAGCCACACTGATCATGAGTTCGATCAAGGTAAAACCTGACGAAGACTTTGGGCCGCTTCTCATAGACAATCTGTGGGGTAACCTATGAGACTGTCTATGAGGTAGTGATTGACTCTTGTTGTGTTGAGTTAGCATCCGGCGTACCTGCTGCTATTAAACATCGATAGACTTATGTAATTGAATCTGTTTGAAGTTTTCACGACGCTAGTTAATCTCGAGTGGAACTTTGAGATTAAATGTTTGATGAGTAGAGCCTGGTACTATTGCTTCTCTCCAGCGCAAAGAGACCGTACATTCGGTGACAATACAGGCGACCTGTGCGGTGCCTTCCGGGAGCAGAGTGGCTGTTCGGCTCTTCCAGCCGTTAATAATGCCTGCACGTGCCGGAGTAACACCACCAGCCGCCTCGGTTTCTTCAAAAAGCGTATCGTAAGCGCCCAGACCTGCTTGTACGGGATCGGCTTTCAAGTGTTCCAGTATCTCTTCAGAAATCGAATTCACATCGAGATGTTTTGACGATACGTTGACTGCAACCAAAGAGCTTGCCTGCATATTGCCTAAAGCTAAAACTGCAAATGCAAGAATAAACAGGGCAATCATCACTTCAATCAAGCCAACGCCCAGCTCGCCTATGTGCCTGTTGGATTGATTCGCGGTGGTTTTAAAATAACAGTGCTTCACTGGATCTCCACCCGGCCGTTGGCGTGTATTTGTAAAGTGCTGTCTTCGGTTCGTCCGAAGACTTCCAGCTCGATTGGCAGCACCGGGTAACCGCGATAGTTAAATCCGAAATGGGTTATTTCTACATCGTCGCTGTTGGTGGCGTTGATCCTTGTGCCGTTGTAATCAACTTCATGCCAGGCGAGGATGGTGTCAGCGTTGGTCAGTGTTGCATCGATATCGATGTCGTAGTAGCTCAGCCAGCCTGCATTGAATGAGTTTGTGCAGGTATTGCCGTCATTACTTCCGCAGACTCTGACGTTTCCGCCGTGAGTTATCGCTTCACTCCGCGCCTGAGCCAGTGATGCTTTGAGGTTGTCTGCGGTTTTTTGATTTTGTGCGTCATCGATCAACCGGTTGTAACCGGCGACAGCGATATTCAGCAGGATCCCTATTATTGCCACGGTGATCATCACCTCTATCAGGGTGAAGCCTGCGTGAGATCGTCGGATTGTTAAGCGGTGTTGATCCATTTCTTTCTAGTCGTGCGCTCAAGTTGTTTACGTGTCTGTGAGCCACCGAGTCTTATCAGTGTGCGTAAATTGCAAGACAGACAATACTCCGTTGCAAATAGCGAGCATGTAAGGCCACTGATTTTTGAAAAGTTATGGCATATGACGTGTAGTGCACAAAAAAGAGAAATTCGACTGAAGTTTTATCGAGTGGAGGCACGGACTTTGGGGTGCTTTGGTGTGTTGACGAACGCATGGCACGTTCGATGCGCCAATGACTATTACCTGGAATCAATTAATGAGGTTTTGTGATCACATGAGGCTACGGAATATTCTGGCCGCCATTTTATTGGCGATTATGGCATTTGCTAGCACTGCCAGAGCGGCCGAATTAAACATACCCGATACGCCGCTTTTTGTTAGCGGTAGTAAGACTGCTCTGGTGCAGTTGATTATGGAGCGTGATAACAAGTTGTTCTTTGAGGCTTACCCTTCGTATGAAGATCTAAACGGAGATGGTGTACTTGAAACAACTTATAAACCTGATGAGATAGATTACTACGGCTACTTTGATTCTAATTTCTGCTATGCAAGCCCGACCGTAGCTTATTTAGAAGCTGTTAGTACTACCGCCGATAAAACCTGCAGTGGTACCTGGAGTGGTGACTATCTCAACTATTTATCCATGACTCGTATGGATATCATGTTGAGAGTGCTATACGGTGGCAAACGCCTGATAGACACTGCAGATGAAACGATACTGAGACGGGCATTCGTACCCTGGGAAAACCACACCTGGGGAGTCTCTTATGACTCTCCCGCTGTGAATGGCTATGACATCAGCGACTATTCGCCTTTGCCTCAGCCTGCGATCGGTACCCGACACCTTTTATCTACCAGCAACTATCTCATGGATGACGTTCCGTTTCTGCGAGTTCGACTTGACTCGACGCAAAACATTTGGCAATGGGTAGATAAGGCTGAAACACAGGGTGATGGTCCAGCTGATCTTAATATCATTCTCGATGTTCTGGCTTGTAAGGCAGGATTTCTGGAAGATTCCTGTCAGGAGTATCCTGATGACAATTTTAAACCGATAGGGCTATTACATGAGTTTGGTGAAAATGACTCTATGTATTTCAGCTTGCTGTCCGGGTCTTTTGAAAACAATTTGCAGGGCGGTGTACTTCGCCAAACTATGGGATCGTTCGGGAGTAAAGAAGTTGACCCTCATAATGGAGTGTTTACCCGTGAGCCTGGAATAGTAACTGCGCTCGATGCGATACAGATTCCAAACCAATTCGCGGCAGATGGACGTACAGTACAAGCGGACTGCGGCTGGATATTTGATCGCGCTTTTGAAAATGGTGAATGCCGATCGTGGGGGAATCCTGTCGCTGAAATGATGTACGAGGGATTGCGATATTTTTCTGGCGTGCAAGCGCCGACACCGGAGTTTGAGACAAGCGGTGGACTGGACGAAGAGCTTGGACTCGATAGTGTTGCCTGGGACGATCCCTTCTCAGGTGCTCAGCCCTATGGACAATGCTCCAATGCCTATCAATTGGTAATTAGCGATCCCAGCCCCTCTTTTGATGGTGATCAACTACCTGGTAGCGAGTTTTCCGCCTTTTCCGGTAGTGCGCTTGGTAATTTGCATGTTGGAGAGCTGGCCGACTTGATTTCCGATAATGAAACCGATTTGCCCGGGTTGAAGTTCATCGGTCAGGTGGGTGACCTTTCAGATGGTGCACCGTCTGCCAAAATGGTTGAATCATTTCGTAACATCAGAGGGCTGTCTCCTGAAGCGCCGCATCGGGAAGGTAGCTATTACGCTCCGAGTATTGCCTATTACGGTCATCAGAATGACTTACATCAAACAGCCACGGGTGAGCAAACGGTGGGTAACTTTACTCTCGCGCTGGGCAGTCCGCTGCCATCAATAGAGGTGGAAGTCGGGGATAAAAAAGTTGTTTTTGCCCCCTATGGAAAAACCGTTCGCTTCTGCGGCAACAACTCGGACTACTATCCAACTAATGCGATTGTCGGCTTCAACGTTGAAAGTCACTCACCTACCAGTGGCAGCTTTCGAGTGTCTTTCGAAGATATGGAGCAAGGTGCAGATAATGATATGGATGCGATCGCACGCTACAAATACAGTGTAGTGAACGGACAAGTTGAGATGGAAGTAGAAAGTATTGATGCAGCAGGCTGTGCGATTCAACATCTTGGTTATTCTGTCTCTGGTACAACACAGGATGGTGTCTACCTGCTTGTCAGAGATAATGACACTAATGCCAATGCAGATGTAGACTATGAGCTTGATGTGCCGCCCGGAGCGGAAGTTGGAATTGGCTGGGACGACGGTGTTGCTCTGCCACTGATAAGTACCAGAACTTTTACTGTCAGTGCTGATCCCGCCGCAGAACAGCTCGAGTCACCGCTGTGGTATGCGGCAAAGTGGGGCGGATTCGATGACATCAACGGCGATGGTATTCCGCAAACTTCAGAGTGGGATGCCAACGGTGATGGTAGTCCTGACAACTATTTTGAGATTTCTAACCCATCTCTGGTGGCGCAGACCATGCGCACGGTTTTTAATAAAATCAGTGAAGACACCGCTGCTGCTACTGCTGTTGCTGCAAGTACGGGTTCGTTAAACACGGGCAACAGAATTTATCGTTCCCAGTTTGTCAGCGGTGTATGGACAGGTGATGTTCTTGCGCAGGCAATTAGTAATACGGGTGTGATAGATCCGGTGCCTGTCTGGAGTGCGAGCGATGCGCTTATAGAAAAAGTCGCCAATGGAGTTGAGCGTGAAATTATTACTTATAATCCTACCTCACAACAGGGTGTACCTTTTCGGTGGCCTATCGACTCTGACTCTCCGTTTTCAGATGAGATTAGTGCAGAGCAGGTGCTGGCCCTTAGGCGTAACCCGGTTAACAACAGACTGGATGGGCTTGGTGATGAGAGGCTGAACTACCTTCGCGGAGAAGAAATTGATGGATTCAGAAGTCGGGACACACCGCTGGGTGATGTAATTAACTCCAGTCCTGTTCTGGTCGGAGCGCCTGCTGCGTTCTATCTGGATAACTGGGGCGCAGGTGCTCCTGAAAA
>CAZQKJ010000349.1:0-4455 GCA_964593315.1 uncultured Granulosicoccaceae bacterium | reverse complement strand
TCATGACCGTGGTCTTTCGCTTTGCCGATGACGAGGGATTGTTACTGCTGGACCTTAAGGATCTCACAACAACCTTAAAGTTCATTGGTGATAACGCCAAGCAATTTAAATCCGAGTACGGCAATATCAGTTCAGCTTCAGTAGGCGCTATTCAAAGACGCCTCATCGAACTGGAAGAGAGTGGTGCCGATGAATTCTTCGGTGAGCCGCAGCTCGATTTGTGGGACCTAATGAAGACCGACTCAAACGGTCGAGGTCACATCAATATTCTCGCCGCCGACAAACTGATGATGAAGCCGAAACTGTATGCCACGTTTTTGTTATGGCTAATATCAGAATTGTTTGAAAACCTTCCCGAAGTGGGTGATCAGGAAAAACCACGATTCGTATTCTTTTTTGATGAAGCCCACCTGCTATTCGAAGACGCTCCCAAAGCGCTGGTGGATAAAGTAGAGATGGTGGTACGGCTGATCCGCTCCAAAGGCGTCGGCGTATACTTCATCACTCAAAGCCCTCTGGATATTCCGGAAGACGTACTTGGCCAACTGGGCAATCGGGTTCAGCATGCACTGCGCGCCTTTACTCCCAAAGATAAAAAAGCCGTCAAAGCCACCGCACAGACCATGAGAGAAAACCCCGCCTTCGACTCCGAAGACGCCATCATGGAGCTTGGTGTCGGGGAAGCACTGGTATCGACTCTTGAGTCTGACGGCATACCTTCGATAGTCGAGCGAACAACTATCAGACCGCCTGTATCACGCATCGGACCGGCGACAGACGCTGAGCGCAACAAGCTAATAAAAAGTAGTCAGTTCGCAGGACAGTATGATGAAGATATAGATCGCGAGTCGGCTCACGAAAAACTCAAAGCGCGCGTCAGTGCCATTGAAGAACCGGTACTTAATCAGTTTCCAGCGGCAGGTCAGCTCAACAAGTTTCCAACAGCGGCGCAACAGTCAAAAACATCATCTGTACAAAAAACACAGGCTGTTGCCAAACCTCGAGGGCGTCAACGCCAAACAGTGACCGAAGCTTTGACCAAAAGTGTTGTCCGCTCTATCGGTTCCAGTGTTGGCCGTCAGATTGGCCGTGGCTTACTCGGTGGTATCATGGGCGGCAGGCGACGGCGTTAAATTTTCCCTACAACACTAACTTAATTTATATAAAGAGATCCGATGGCGCTGATAAGACTGCGAGACATCAGCCTGGCCTTTGGGCCTGAAAAATTACTAGACAACACCTCACTGGTTATTGAACAAAATGACCGCATAGCGGTGCTTGGTCGTAACGGTCAGGGTAAGTCGACGCTACTGAAAGTACTGGACGGAGAGATTGAGCCAGACGACGGCGAGATAGTCTTGTCTGACAGCGTGAAGATCGCACGCCTTCAACAGGAGGTACCAAAGGGCGATGACGATCGCTCAGTATTCGAGGTAGTCGCCTCAGGCCTTGGTGATAACGCGGCACTCGCACTTCAACAACTCGAATCAGACGGCTATACCGAGATAGAAATTGAAGGTACAGATATCTGGCGTGCAACTGCCGATGTTCAGAGCGTTATCTCACGATTGCAGCTGCAACCAGAAAGCAAAGTCTCCAGTTTATCTGGTGGACAAAAAAGACGCGTAATGCTGGCGCGCGCACTGGCGGCCCAACCCACAGTACTACTTATGGACGAGCCCACCAATCACCTCGATATAGAATCCGTGATCTGGCTTGAAGAGTTTCTGAGCAAACTGACTGCAACTCTGGTGTTCGTAACCCATGACAGACAACTCATCCGAAAGCTTGCTGATAGAATTGTTGATATAGATCGTGGAACACTGACCAGCTGGAATCATCCTTATGACAAGTACCTGCAACTCAGAGAAGAAGCGTTAGCTGCAGCTGAAACCCATGAGAAACTGTTTGATAAAAAACTCAAGCAGGAAGAAGCCTGGATCAGGCAGGGCATAAAAGCCAGACGCACCAGAAACGAAGGCCGTGTACGAGCATTAAAAAAGCTGCGTGAAGAACGTGCTCAGCGTCGCGCCAGGATCGGTAAGGCTGATCTAAATATTCAGACCGACAGCAAGTCTGGGCGCATTGTCTTCAAACTCGAAAAGATCAGCCACGGGTTTGGTGAAAAAAAACTGATCGACAATTTTTCTACTACGATTATGCGCGGCCATAAAATCGCAATCATTGGCCCTAACGGCAGTGGTAAAACTACGCTGCTAAAAATTATTCTTGGTGAGCTTGAACCAGATCAGGGCATAGCAACTCATGGCACCAACCTTGAAATCGCCTACTTCGATCAGCTTCGCAACCAACTGGATGAAAGTAAGTCAGCAGCAGATAATGTCAGTGAGGGTACAGATTTTATAGAGGTACACGGACAGCGAAAACACATTATGGGCTATATGCAGGAATTCCTGTTTGACCCTGAACGCGCTCGAGCACCGATCACAAAACTTTCCGGTGGAGAACGCAACAGGCTACTGCTAGCCAAACTATTTACTAAACCCGCCAATGTATTGGTGCTGGATGAACCAACCAACGACCTTGATGTAGAAACTCTGGAGTTACTGGAATTCACCCTGTTATCATTTACCGGCACTGTTTTGATGGTCAGTCACGATCGCGAATTTATAGATAACATTGCTACCAGCACAATAGCACTGGAAGGCAACGGTAAACTGCAGGAACATGTGGGTGGCTATTCGGACTACCCGGGCAATAACAAGCCCGAAAGCCGCAGCACAGGAAATTCAAATACCTCGGGAAACCAGAAGAAAGAAAAAAAGCCAGCCGCTACTCCGGAAACTAAAAAGGCCGTAAAACTCAGCTATAAGCTACAACGCGAACTCGATGAACTACCCGGCAAGATCGAAACACTCGAAGAACATAAAACCACACTCGAAGAACAACTCGCCGACCCGGAATTGTTTAAAGATCCTGTCAAATCAAAAACTGTGCAGGGAGACTACGCAAAGCTCGAGAAAGATCTGGCTACAGCCTACAACCGCTGGGAAGAACTTGAGGCACTTGCCAACCCCGAGTAGTTATTACGCGGCTAGTACAGACTGCGCAGGTAACGATCTTTAAGGTGAGTGATCAGTGATTGCGCACTGGTGCCGGATCCCGTTGCACTCAACATTAATTCCTGGGACTCAAGCTCACAGCCTTTCGACCAGATTTCTTCATGTAACCATTCGCGAATAAAACCTACATCACCAGCACGCAAACGATCTTGCCACTGTGGAAACTGCTGCTTTATTGCAGCAAAGATCTGCGCTGCATTCACAGCACCTATGGTGTAGGAGGGAAAATAGCCAAACGCACCGTCAGTCCAATGGATATCCTGCATACAACCATTGGCATAGTCACCCTGAGTATCAACACCGAGGTACGATTGCATTTTGTCATTCCAAAGATCTGGAATTTGCTCGGCCTCAATGTCTCCATTGATCAGCGCGCTTTCTATCTCATAACGCAACATCACATGCATAGGGTAAGTCACTTCATCCGCTTCTGTTCTTATTTTACCAGGCGTCACCTGGGTTCCTAATTGCCAAAGATCATCAGCACTAAGATGAGACGCCGAAGGCAGATACTGATGAATTTTCTCAGCCATATAAGCCATAAAGGCTTTAGAGAAAAATACCTGTTTTTCAAACAACAAACTCTGGCTCTCATGAATACACATGTTTCTCGATTCACCCACTGGCAGACCTCTAACTGCTTCCGGCAACCGGCTTTCATAACTGGCATGACCCACTTCATGAGCGGTGCCCGCAAGCGCTTCAAGAAAATGACTTGAGTCATAGCGCGTAGTGATGCGAGAGTCACCTGCGCTACCAGTACTGAACGGATGCATACTCTGATCGAGGCGGCCACTGTTAAAATCAAACCCCAGTGCATCAAGCATCTCACGGTTCAATTTTATCTGGCTTTCAACGGGATAGTGTGAGTCTGCTGATGTTTCAGAGACATTTAATTCACCCTGCGCATCCATAACCCGCTGCAACAAATCCGGTAACACTGATCGAAGCTCGGTAAAAACGGAATCAATAAGTGATTCAGTGTCTCCATGACAATGGATGGCGAGCAACGCTTCGTACGGTGTTGACGTATTGCTGGCTGCCTGACGTAATTTTGCCTCTTCACGCGAGAGTTCAACCACCGGTTTTAAATTTTTAAGAAAACCCTGCCAGTCATTGTCACCGCGTTGTGTGCGCCAGCCCATCTCACAGCTTGCGCCTGCAACGATCTGTTGTTTCACTAACTCAGCAGGCAGGCAACTGGCATTGTTCCAGGCTCTGCGCATCTCGCGTATGCTTGCTGTATGTTCGGTACTACCTTCCAACGCTGACAACCAGTCAGACACATCACTATCTGTGAGCCTGGCATGACTGATACCCGCAAGTTCCGCTATCGATTCAGATCGGCTGTCACTTCCATTAGCTGGCATCA
>CAZQKJ010000348.1:0-4459 GCA_964593315.1 uncultured Granulosicoccaceae bacterium | reverse complement strand
CACTGGTATAGGGCGGTTGTACGCGATCTAACCAGTAGCCAGGTCTGAACAGGGTAAAGGCAACCAGTAGCAGTATGGCGGATTCCCAAATGCGGTTTTTGGTCAGGAACCAGCCTTGCGTTGCCGATGCAAATAACATCATTGCTATGACCGCAACAATAAAGATAAAGATAGCCTTGTACCAGCTGACATCGATTAACAGCAATTCTGTATTGAAGATAAACAAAAATGGCAGTAATGCAGTCCGGATGTCATAAGCAAAACCCTGAATACCGGTTTTGATAGGATCGCCTTTGCCTATCGCGGCTGCGGCTGTTGCTGCCAGTCCAACCGGTGGTGTGTCATCAGCCAGAATGCCAAAGTAGAACACAAACAAGTGAACTGCTATCAGCGGTACAATCAAACCGCTCTTTGCGCCGAGCGCAATAATAACCGGAGCCATCAGGCTCGATACAACAATATAGTTGGCGGTGGTAGGCAGTCCCATGCCGAGGATCAGACTCATGACAGCCACCAGCATAAGCATGATCATCAAATTGCCACCGGCCAGAAATTCTACAAACTCACCGATCACCTGATGAGCGCCGGTGAGTGATATGGTGCCAACGATCAGGCCTGCTGCACCGGTCGCGATGGCGATACCTATCATATTGCGTGAGCCAGAGATCATGCCGTCTACCCACTGTGATATGCCTTTGGCGAAGCCGGGTGCAATCTCTGAGCCTTTGCCGCGAAAAATGGCTTTCAGCGGATGTTGCGTTATGGTGACGATGATCATGGCAATCGTTGCCCAGAACGCCGATAACGCTGGTGACAATCGCTCAACAATAATGCACCAGATAAGAATCACTATTGGCAATATGTAGTAAAGACCAGTAATTGCTGTAGCACCGGCTTTGGGTAACTCTGTGATGGGTGCATCGGGATCGTCTATTACCAGGTCCGGATGGCGCGATGCCAAAAACAATAAAATCAGATAGGCAACGGTGCACAAAATTATAACAGCGGTGAATGCCGTCTCCGGCATAGCGGTTTTTATCCATCCCAATCCGTAGTACACCGCTATTCCCAATAGTGCTATGCCGATAAATCCACTGAGAAAACCAATGAGCTTATTGGCAAACGTTTTTACCGTCGGGTGTTTAGGTAATCCTTTAAGATCCATCTTGCATGCTTCCAGGTGCACGATGTAGAGCAGGGCGATATAGGAAACCAGAGCCGGGACCAGCGCGTGTTTAATGATTTCTGTATAGGTAATGCCTGTGAATTCTGAAATCAAAAATGCGGCAGCACCCATGACAGGGGGTGTCAGTTGTCCGTTGGTAGAGGAGGCAACTTCTACAGCGCCAGCTTTCTCTGCCGAAAAACCGGTGCGCTTCATGAGCGGTATGGTGAAGGTGCCAGTGGTCACTGTGTTGGCAATAGAAGAACCGGAGTACAAACCGCTCATGGCCGATGCAACGACCGCGGCTTTGGCGGGTCCACCGCGAAAGTGCCCGAGCAGTGCGAATGCGATTTTGATAAAAAAGTTACCGGCACCGGCTTTTTCTAATATTGAACCGAACAACACAAACAGAAATATCAGTGAAGCCGATACACTGAGTGCAACACCGAAGACCCCCTGGCCCTGCATCCAGTAGTGCCACATGGCTTTGCCGTACGAAGCCCCTTTCCACTGCACCGTTTCAGGTAACCAGGCGGCGTTGCCGAAAAACACATAAGCCACAAAAATACTTGCCACCAGAAGAAGTGGGAAGCCCAGTGTTCTGTAGACCGCGACTGCCAGCACCAGCATGCCTGTAGTCGCGATAACAAGGTCTGTTGATGTGGGCAGGCCCGCACGTGAAGACAGTGCCTCTTTGAATACCCACATGTAAAGGCAGCTAATCACACCCAGGATACCTAGCACCCAGTCGTACCATGGAATACGGTCACGCGGGCTGGACTTAAACAGCGGGTACGCAAGTGCCGCCAGTAATAACCCGAATGCGAGGTGAATCAAGCGTGCCTGCGTGTTGGTAACCACCAGCTTGAGCCCGGTGATTTCACTGAGCACGAACGGAACATTGGACGCGATGTATAGCTGAAACAATGCCCATACAAAGGCCAGACACATAATAAATTTACCAACAAATCCGGCAGGCTCTCTACCTCCGGTATCTATATCCGCAACAAAACTATCCAGCTCTTCCTGCGTCAGGTTTTTTTTAGCCATGTGTTGGTCGCCTCAGATCCTTACTGAAATCGGTTTATTAGTGATAAAAAAAGGCTCGCGAGTGCGAGCCTTTTTAATGTTGCACTAGTAGCTATTCACTACGTGTCTCAAAGCCACTTACATCCAGCCTCGTTCCTTGTAGTACTTTACGGCGCCATCGTGCAGAGGTGCTGACAGCGAGTCGCTGATCATTTCATCTTCTTTCAGATTGCCGAACGCCGGATGCAGTTTCTTGAAAGCATCAAAGTTATCGAAGATCGCTTTCACCACAACATAGACAACTTCTTCCGGTACATCTGCGCTGGAAACAAACGTGGCGCCTACACCAAAAGTATTAATTTCTTCTTCGTTGTTGTACATGCCTGCAGGGATGCTGACTTGCCGATAGTAGGCGTTGTCTTCGACCAGTTTGTCTATCGCTTCGCCCTGTACGGCTACTAACTGTGCGTCACAAGTAGCGACGGCTTCCTGAATCGCAGCGGAAGGGTGTCCTACAACGCCGAAGTACGCATCGATTTTACCGTCACAGAGTGCCTGAGAGGTTTCTGCGAATTTCATTTCAGCGGCCAGTTTAAGATCTGAGCGCTCCCAGCCCAGTGCTTCTTCAACCACGCTCCATGTGCCGGCAATACCCGAGCCTGGCTCACCAACGTTGAAGCTTGTGCCTTTTACGTCATCAATGGTTTTGATGCCGGAGTCAGCGCGCGCCATCAGTGTTACAGGTTCCGGATGAACTGAAAATACAGCTCTGAGGTTTTCAAACTTGCCTTGATCTTCGAACTTGGAGGTGCCGTTGTAAGCATGGAATTGCCAGTCAGACTGTGCAACGCCAAATTCAAGTTCACCGGCGCGAACAGTATTGATGTTGTAAATTGAGCCGCCAGTTGATTCTGCAGAGCAACGGATGCCATGCTCTTTACGGTCCTTGTTCACCAGACGGCAAATCGCGCCGCCAGTCGGGTAGTAGACGCCGGTGACACCACCGGTGCCGATTGAGATAAATTGTTGCTGAGCCTGGGCCATGCCCATAGATAAGGTACCCGCAATTGCGGTCGCCATGTAAAGCGCGGTCTTTTTCATTTCAGTTTTCCTCGTTTTGTGTGCGGTTAAGCTTGAGTCAGACGGCAGCGGCATATTGCCATGCCAGATCGAACTGGATTAACACTATCAGAAGCTGCAGCTTGCGTCTTCCATTAGTTGCCAGAAGTAGCAAGATCGTGGTCACCTGCGCAGGAACCGATAGTCCCGCGATGTCTGTGTTCATTGCATCACTTGGAGCTTACGAAAATGGGGTTAGAGCGCCTATCCGAGAAACTACCGAGAGGGGCATAGTTTGATCCAGGTCGCATAAACAGGTGCCATAATCGCCGCGACAGTAGATATGCATGTTGCGCTAATCTGATGAAGTACGCTACGGCTTGACTAAGCTGTCAGTCAGGCTATCGGTTGTGTCGTGTTGGCAGACTGAATTCTGCCACGAGGTTTGAATCGATGCTCCACCTGATAGATACGGAGTGAGTCAAGTACTGGTCTATCAAGTACTGGTCTATAGTGTGTAACCGTAAAAGCATGGATGCATTTGATTCTGCTACGCTAACACCCGCTGCAAATCGTTTGTTGTTAATAGGTGTGTAGTCCTTTAGAGGTACCTACAAGTAACTTATGATCGTTTATGGTGTGTGAGTCGGTTGTGGTAAGTCCGCTTTCGGATAAGCACCAGCTGGTTGATGTTGCAAGATAATGTCGATGGTGTGATTGCTGAGCTCAGGCAACGCGTGCAAATTTCTCCAGTCTGTCACACCCTTCCATCAGTGTGTCCATTGGCTGCACCAATGAATATCTTACATGCCCGGTAGTGCTGTCACCAAAGGCACTGCCTGGCAGAACGGATAACATTTGCGAGTCCAGTAAGCGCTGAGCGAAAGCTTTGTCGTCATTGCCAAATGCTTTCACATCAATCATAACAAACATACCTGCGTCGGGTTTGTGGAAGCGGAACTTTGGCATTGACAGCAATCTTTCACAAACTGCATCGCGGCGCTTGCGATACTCCTCACGCATTTCTCTTACATAGAACTCGTCATTGTTGAGTGCGAAGGCGGATGCATCCTGAATGAACTGCGGGCAACCGAACACGGACATACCTAAAAAGTTGCCAAGCTGTTCAGTCAGTGCTTCGGGCGCGACAGTCCAGGCCATACGCCAGCCGCTCATTGCGTGTGACTTTGAAAGCCCGTCTATCAC
>CAZQKJ010000347.1:0-4466 GCA_964593315.1 uncultured Granulosicoccaceae bacterium | reverse complement strand
CGATTTTACCTGTTTATAATAACTAGTTGCAAGTTATACCCGTGCATTCTACGCTGCGCCGGATGGCTTAAGTCCTTTTTGCCGCCTTCTTCCTCGACACTTTCTTCCCGGAAGCTTTCTTTTTGGCTTTCTTTTTAGCGGTTTTTTTAAGCGCAGTCTTGCCTGATTGGGTAGAGCCTGCAGAAGCCTGCTTGCTTGTATCCTGTTCAAAAAATCGTTTTAAATAGTAGCCGGTAGCCGATTCGGGATTGGATGCGATACTTGCAGGTGATCCTGTCGCTACAATTTGGCCGCCATTGTCTCCGCCATCGGGGCCAAGATCTACTATCCAGTCGCAAGCTTTTATGACATCGAGATTGTGTTCTATCACCACAATAGTGTTGCCACGGTCGCGCAAACTTTGCAGTACAAGTAAAAGCTGTTCGATATCAAAAAAGTGCAATCCTGTGGTTGGCTCATCGAGTATATAAAGCGTTTGTCCAGTGTCTCGTTTAGAGAGTTCACGAGATAACTTTATTCGCTGTGCTTCCCCGCCTGATAGTGTGGTAGCAGACTGACCCAGTGTTATATATGACAGACCCACATCTTGTAGCGTAGTGAGTTTTTTAGCGATGGCAGGCACTGGCTGAAAAAAATCACAGGCCTCTTCCACTGTCATGTTCAGTACTTCAGAAATATCTTTGCCTTTGTATTTTATATCCAGTGTTTCGCGTTGATAACGTTTGCCTTCGCATACATCGCAGATCACGTAGACATCGGGCAAAAAGTGCATCTCTACTTTTATTAATCCGTCTCCCTGGCAGGCTTCACAGCGTCCGCCTTTGACGTTAAAACTAAAGCGTCCGGGCTGATAGCCGCGCGACCTTGCTTCCTGTGTATTAGAGAAAAGATCTCGAACCAGGGAAAAGATGCCGACATAGGTGGCGGGATTTGATCGTGGAGTGCGTCCGATCGGGCTTTGATCAATCTCTACTATACGATCTATTTGATCTAGTCCTTGTATAGATTTAACAGGTGCGTACTGAACACTGGCGCGATTGATCTTTTGTGCGGCATAACGATACAAAGTATCGTTTATCAATGTCGACTTGCCAGAGCCTGAAACACCGGTAACACAGGTAAAGAGTCCGATAGGTATGTCAACGCTGACATCGTGAAGATTATTGCCACTGGCTTCTGTAATAGAAATTAGCTTTTTGCTATCTGCTTTAACGGGTTTTGGTATGGGTATTTCACGGCGTCCGGATAAGTAATCTGCAGTCAGTGAATTTTTACTCTTTAATAATTGATCGGGTGTTCCTTGTGCCACTATTTCGCCCCCGGCGCTGCCTGCACCGGGTCCAATATCCACGACGTAGTCGGCGCAGCGTATGGCATCTTCATCGTGTTCAACCACCAATACGGTATTGCCCAGATCTCTGAGATAACAAAGAGTTTGTAGAAGTTTGTCATTGTCTCTTTGGTGCAAACCAATAGAGGGTTCATCCAGAACGTACAATACACCCATGAGTCCGGCGCCGATCTGGCTTGCCAGTCTTATGCGTTGGGACTCACCACCAGAAAGCGTATTGGCATGTCTGTCCAGTGACAGGTAATCGAGTCCGACGTTTATTAAAAATTGCAGTCGTTGATGTATTTCTATCAGAATCTTCTGACCAATTTCTTGTTTGTTGCCATCAAGCTTAAGGCTGTCGATAAGCTTCTTTGATTCTGCAATCGATAGAGCGGATATTTCATGAATAGGGTGGTTGTCTACAAATACGTTACGCGCGGCCTCGTTAATACGCGCGCCGTTGCAACCGGTACAGGGCCTTTGTGACAGATACTTTGCGATCTCTGTTCTGACAGATGTTGATTCGGTCTCTTTGTATCGTCTTGCGAGAGTATTGAGTATGCCTTCGAATCGATGGGTGCCAGACCGCTTTCGGCCTTTTGCGGTTTTGTAGGAAAACTTGATTGACTCTTTGCCACTGCCTTTGAGAATAATTTCTCGGTGTTCTTTGTCAAGCTTACCGAAAGGTGTTTCAAGATCAAATCCGTAGTGTCCGGCCAGCGTTTCCATCATTTGGAAGTAGTAGGAGTTCTTTTTGTCCCAGCCACGAATAGCACCGTCGGCGATACTCAGGCTGCGTTCAGTGATCACTTTGTCTTCATCAATGTATTGATCACCTCCGAGCCCGTCGCAGGCATCACAGGCGCCGTGCGGACTATTGAATGAAAAGAGTCTCGGGGTCAGTTCGGTAACTGCATGCGCGCATACCGGGCATGAGTACTTATTTGAAAACAAAATTTCCTCAGAGTCTTTGTCTTCTTCATCCATCGGGGCCAGCACGGCTATTCCATCTGATAGTCGTAGGGTAGTCTCAAGTGACTCTGCAAGTCGCAATCGCAAGTCATCTTTGATGCGAAAGCGATCTATCACGGCTTCTATCGTGTGCTTGCGCTTTGAGTCTATCTTGATGCTCTCATCGAGTGTATGAATCTCGCCATCTATGCGAGCTCGCAGGTAACCCTGTGCACGCAGCTCTGTGATGGTTTGGGTGTGTTCACCTTTGCGGTCACGTATCACCGGTGCCAGTAACATACGTTTGCTGCCGGCCGGAAGTGCGAGCACGGTATCTACCATCTGCGTGATGGTTTGAGCCGTCAGGTCAATCTGGTGTTCAGGACATCGCGGTGTACCAATACGTGCATACATTAACCTTAAGTAGTCGTGGATCTCGGTAATAGTGCCAACCGTTGAGCGTGGGTTATGACTGGTTGACTTCTGTTCGATTGCAATTGCGGGTGACAGGCCTTCGATAGTGTCTACATCAGGTTTGTCCATCACAGATAAAAACTGTCTGGCGTAAGTGGACAGAGATTCCACATAGCGACGCTGCCCTTCGGCAAAGATGGTATCGAACGCCAGCGACGATTTACCCGAGCCTGATAAGCCGGTGATGACGATCAGTTTGTCGCGCGGCAGATCAATGTCTATATTTTTCAGATTGTGAGTGCGCGCGCCGCGGACTTGTATCTCATGTATGTTGGCATTCATGCGGTAATTGTGAGGGCTCTGGTGAGAGAAAGTCGAACTGAATTGAGCAGTCGATGCTGCTACCATTGGCATTGTAACCCGCCGATGTACCTTCAGAAACCGCCCGGATTCCACCTTGTCAGCATTTACTTCCCAGGAACGGCGTGCCGCTGTCACGTTGAGCTTTGTCTATATCACTCGAATGATGGGGCTTTTTCTGTTGTTGCCAGTACTGAGTATTTTGGCTCAGGATTTATCTGGCGCCACACCTTTGTTGATTGGCCTGGCAGTTGGGGTTTACGCGTTGTTTCAAGCGCTGCTGCAGATCCCGTTCGGGCTGCTGTCTGACCGGTTTGGGCGCAAACCCGTTATATTATCGGGTTTGGCAATTTTTATTGCAGGCAGTATTGTGGCGGCCTGGTCAGATTCGATTTGGGGGATCATCGCAGGTCGTGCGTTGCAGGGCGTTGGAGCTATTTCGTCAGTGGTGATGGCATTGGCAGCAGATCTGACCCGTGATAGCCAGCGCACCAAGATCATGGCGATTATCGGCGCGTCAATCGGATTGTCTTTTATTGCATCGATCATTATTGGCCCCGTCCTGATGGGGCGGTTTGATTTGTCAGGCATCTTTTATTTTATTGCAGCCAGTGCTGCCATTGCGGCCTTGCTGGTTGTGTTTGTGGTGCCTGACCCCGACCAGAAGCGCAAGGATCGAAACGTCTCTGTTGAGACTACTGATTTACTGCCTCTGTTGAAAAACCGTGAATTACTCAAGATCGATTTTGGAATTTTCTTACTCCACTTACTGATCACGGCAAGTTTTGTTTGCGTACCATTGAAGCTCATTGAGCTTGGGGTGGCTGCCAACCTGCACTGGAAATTGTATCTCGCAGGGGCGGCGGGGTCGCTTCTGATTGTAATCCCGATGATCGGTATTGCAGAGAAGAAGTTGTCGGTAAAATTGACCATGATGATCAGTATTGTTGGTCTTGCTGTGGCGGAAATACTGTTGGGTATAGTGGGCAGCAGTTTCTGGTTTATTGTTGCTGCCATGGTGGTTTTTTTTGGTTTTCTCAGTGTTCTGGAATCGATGTTACCGTCGCTTGTGTCTCGCACGGCTCCTGCATCGCTCAGAGGTACAGCGATGGGCGTCTATTCTTCGAGTCAGTTTTTGGGAGCATTTTTAGGCGGGGTAACGGGTGGCTGGTTGGTGGGTAATGTTGGCACTTCCAGGGCCTTGTTTGTTCTCGGAGGTCTGTGCCTGGTCTGGTTGCTGGTGGCGAGGTGGATGAAAAATCCGCCCAAGTTGAAAAATTATCGCCTGGCGCTCAACACCGCTTCATTGAAACTTCTTGAGTCCGGTCAAAATCTTGAATCCGATCAGGGCTCTGAATCCAGCCAATGCCTTGAATCCGGCTTGCAGGCCCGACTGATGTCAGTACCG
>CAZQKJ010000346.1:0-4490 GCA_964593315.1 uncultured Granulosicoccaceae bacterium | reverse complement strand
CTCTCTGGCAGTATGAGTAACAGATCGTCGGTTGTAATTTCCGTTGGTACTACCATCAATTGCACGGCTGGCAGCTCCCCCGTAGTCAGTACTTGATTGCGACGCCAATCCTTTTTGCGCTATGTTGCCAAATGCCGAGACTACCGGCGTCGATTCAACCACTTGCACCAAAGGATTTTCGATACTTAATTCATTAATGTCTTCCAGCAGGCGTTTTTCCTCTGTACCCGTGTAAGTCACTGTCTTGCGTGTACGGTAATCAAGTTGTGAAGCCGCGCCACCCAAAGTGATATCATGGCCATCTGGTTGGTCAGACCAGAAGCTTCTGGAATTTGGTATGAACCTACCCGTGGCAATGTCTACGGCATGGTTACCATCTCCATCCAGATAGTTCTGTCCTATAAGATCATAGCGTTTTAGGTTACCCGGCCATCGCGGACTGTCAGTCGGGTTAAACAGAGCCAGATAGACATCCTGCCTGTGTGAAAGCCTTGAGAACTGATCAACAGTCGCACCGGGGGCTACAAAAGTTGAACCGGTAGTTTCAACACCGTCAATGATTGATTTGATCGCGGTTACCAGATCAGCTGAGGAAGAAGCAATGGAGTAGGAACCACCCCCGACTTCGGCTATATCTTCAAGCCAGGCCAGCTCGACATTGAATCCGACTGTATGCGTGGTCACGTTCGCACCGTCCTCATCTTCCGCTAACGTCTCGCCAGTCAACAAATCAGTGTTAAACATATATTGCGCTAGCTCTACACCACAACTACCGCCACCGGTACGCAGCGCACAGGTCTTCCCAATAAGCCGCTCGGCAATTACTTTCGAACCATTCGGATCTCTGCTGGCGCCACCGTCAGCCATCAGCACCATGTGATTACCCTGGCACTCGCTTACGATTGGAGTGTTGTACACGGGAGAGCCGACTATCTCTTCGAATCTGCAATCCTCATGTCCGAGATCATCGTCCTCACATTCCTGACCGCGATTAATAACATTACCGCCAGTGTAGCTATCCGGATGTGAAACCCGCGAGTTTTCTGCCAACTCTCTTGGGCGTCGAGCATTGGCATAGGCCTGGCGTTTTTTCCCGTAAACCACCGGTGCACCACTGTAGTAGTTAGCGGCTTCAACCATCGCACCGACTGTCGGCGTAAACCAATTCTCTTCAATCTCGTTTATAGTATCTACTATATCTTGCCTTACCGTCTTTCTGACCGCATCATCTCTTGCGTCTTCTGTACACAGTTCTCCATCGCATAGGACCTCATCAAGGTCGGTCATCGGGTAGATCACTCGACCACCTGAATGCTGACCACTGAATCTCATTACACCAATATTGACTCGTCCGACACTATCTATAATTTCAGCGAGCGCATCCTTCATACGTTGAAGTCGGGTGGTTTCACCATTGGGGGAGCCGTCTCCACAGGTTCTACCAAACGTACGAGTACCATCCTCACAGTCGTAGGACAGCATTGATGTAGACGCATCAAGCACCAACAGAATATTGGGTAATGATCCCCTGGTAGCTGCCTCACTGAAAAAAATCTCCGTATCATCTGCCCAAACAGGGTGCAGACAAAACAGGGATAACAGACAGGCTTGTAGCGAGAGTCTCGGGAATCGAGAAAGTGACAGAAATTTCAACATCAGGCTTCCTACCTTAAACAATCAAGCAAAAACAATTGATGATCAAGCGATTGAATAGCCTTGAACAATAGTTGACTGGAGTCATTCCACAGCGGACCGTTGTAGCGCATTGAAGTGCATCTCCCTATAAGATGATCAGGGAGTGGCCGGAGGACCAGGTATGGTCGATAAGCTCTCAAAAGCCTGGTTTAAAGACGCCTTAGAGTGCTATGCCCGACAGCTATCCAACTCCCATGAAATATCCGCGCCATATCATCCACACCCTCCAGGCAGGTCTCACAATCCACAGTATTTTTTTGCGTGAAGACCACATACATCGAGCATCTGATCTGCGGAATGAGCACTGATCTGGCATATCATTCGTGACAGCACCCGTCGGCACATACCCGTCCAATCAGTATTGTTGAAAAATTGACGATAAAACGTGAGCGCCGAAAAAATGACTGGCGTACCAGGCAGTAACAGGTACGCCAGCGGGTCACTCTGCAAAAACTAAGGTTATCGAGGCACAGGTTAAGCCACTGAACAATGGCTAATCGCGCTGCCGTTCACTGAAACAAATTATGAATACAGGCTACATGGCTTCGCGTTCAGCCCAGCCTGCAAATATCTTTTCCAGAAAAACCACAATGTAGTAAAGCACTATACCGAGAAATGCGAGCGCAATGAGTACCGCAAACATCAGCGGGTAATCTGAGTTTGTTTTACCAGAGTCAAACAATGCACCCAACCCACGCCCGTGCGGCGATACAATTTCCATCAGGTTGGTTCCAATAAACGCGAGTGTGACCGATACTTTTAGTGCCCCAAAGAATTCAGGTAGGGTTTTTGGCAGTGCTATTTTCCAGAAAATGGTAGTTTTTGATGCACCCAGTGCACTTAAAATATCTCGATACTCGGGCTCAAGCGTTGAAAGCCCGATAGAAATTGATACGGCGATCGGAAAAAACGAAATCAAAAATGCGATCAGTATGGTGTTGAAATCATGAGCACCGACAAACATCAATGCCACAATAGGTACTACGGTCGCTTTAGGTATCGCATTGAAACCAACCAATAGCGGATACAAGGCTTCACGCATAGTTCTGGAGAAACCCATAACCATACCGAAAATAGTACCAACAACAATGGCGATCAATAAACCCACTACCGTGCGCCAGAGCGTTTGCCACCCCATCGTGAGAAACAATTGCCAATATTTTTGAAACGCCGGAATGATGTCTGATGGGGAAGCCATCTTGTAGTTCGGCCATCCGTTGACCCAAACCAGCGCCTCCCAAAAAACCAGAAACACGATAACAGCAATCAGGGGTATTAGAATTTTTCTAAGCATTATCGGACAGCCCTGCAGAATGGCTTACAACGGAGCCCGCCTTAGAATTTTCTCCAAAGCTTCGCGACTCAACACGCGGGGTGCGGCCTTGCGCCACTTCAATTTCATGTCTGAGTGTCTTGAGCATATCCGATGCTTCGGGTGTATACAGTGTGTCTATGGAACGCGCGCCGGTGATCGGTAGATCCATGACATACTGAGATTTGGCAGGCCTCCCGGACATCACCACCACCTGGTCTGCCAGATAAATTGACTCGCGCAGATCATGAGTAATCATGACACCAGTGAACGGCTCGCGCTCTTTGACATCGTGCATGATCTGCCATAAATCTTCACGGGTGAACGCATCCAGCGCCCCGAACGGCTCATCCAGTATCAATACTTCCGGCTGATGAATCAGCGCACGACAAAGCGATGCACGCTGGCGCATACCGCCTGATAATTCAGAGGGCCGCTTATCTTCAAAACCTTCAAGCCCCACCAGTGACAGCAGATAACGGGCACGATCTTTCTGGTCTTTTTTACTCAGCTTAGTGGGCACTATCTCAAGTGGCAGCATGACATTTTTGATAATGCTTCGCCATTCAAGCAGTACCGGGTTCTGAAAAGCCATACCTACAGACGCCCTGGGTGAAGTGACTTTTTCTCCGTGTAACCATACTTCGCCCTGATCGGGTTTCATCAGGCCTGCAACTAATCGGGTCAATGTTGACTTGCCACAACCTGACGGGCCTACAACCGCAACAAAACCGTTCTCCGGTACAGACATACTGAAGCCATCGAGCACTGGTAGCTTACCGCTGGCAGTGTCATAGGCGAGATAAACATCCTTGATGTCAATCAGGTTCTGCATAAGGTATCGGCCTCAGTAAAAAAAGGCGCTGGCATTTACTGCCAGCGCCTTTGTATTGCACCACAAGTTAAGTGATAGTTGCGATTACTTGAGCTTGAAGCCGCCTTCCGGAAGATAATCACTGGTGAAATACAGAGAAGCATCCGGCTCAGCTTTGAACTCATAGGTGAGTTTAACCTGCTCAAGCGCATTGCCAAAGCGTTCTGAATCAATACCACCCATGCCGTTCTCGAGGGTGTAATCAGTCACTACATTCGCATCAATCGCGAGCTGTAAACGACGCTGTTCGAGCTCTGAGTCTGCAGCCGGATTACGCTTCAACAGACTCGGCATTGCAGCTTCCGGATCGGCAATGGCATCAACCCAGCCCTTTGCCACGGCTTCAAGAAAACCTTTAACCTGATCAGGATTCTCTGCAGCAAATTCTGTATTCACTATGATCGCATTGCCGTATAGATCAACACCATGGTCAGCCATCAAAATAGTAGAGATATCGTCCTCCGGCACACCTAAACGTACAAGGTTCAGATAAGAAGAGAAAGAAAAACCGGTGATTGCAGCAACATTGCCTTCAGCCAGCATTGGCTCACGCGTTGGGAAACCAACAGGCTCTACTGTCACTGCAGATACATCAATGCCAGTTTCTTT
>CAZQKJ010000345.1:0-4493 GCA_964593315.1 uncultured Granulosicoccaceae bacterium | reverse complement strand
CTTTAAGACCCTGATCCGTAGTCGGATAGTTGAAATTCTCTAGCTTGTAGATCTGCAGCGTGCCTTCGATATTGCTGATATCCGTCTGGGCACGAGCCATTCTGGCTTTACCCGGTTGAGTAAATACCCGTGGCGCGACTACCGCTGCCAGAATACCGAGGATCGCGACCACGGCAATCAGTTCGATAAGACTGAAACCTTTTTGACCCGCAGGACGAATTTGATACTTGTTTGAGTTCACTGGATAACTCCGAATAAATTTTGTTCATGTAGAATCAGGCTTGGTGGTCGTCACCTTACCCGATTTTTTACCGCATAATAACTGCTGCCGAAAAAACAGTGGGCGTTACAGCCTGTCTGTTCATACACCTGGCGAAAGTCTATAGCGGCGATAAGGCTACGCCCCGTTACTGTTTGATAAATCCGCACAGGAAAGTTCAGATTGAAACCCTCGCGTGAGAAACCCGCCACCAACGATACGTTACCGGTTAATAGTGCAAGCAATTTGAAAGCCTACTGCCTGGCAGCGTTCACTGGTGTCACTTGCTTGATTTTTCAAGTGCTGAACTTTGAAATCCCGCTACGTTTCGGCCGTGCCGAGATCCTCGAATCTGGCCAATGGTGGCGGATTCTGACCGGTAATCTGGTCCATCTGGGTTATCCACACCTGCTCCTGAATCTGGCCGGTCTGGCGCTAATTTCTCTGTTGCTGGCACATGCTTTGACACCGCGACAATGGGCCGTCACGGGTTTGTGTTCGATGCTGGGCGTCGGTTTTGGTTTGTTGCTATTCGATCCCCAATTGAGCTGGTACGTGGGGTTGTCCGGTGCATTGTACGGATTGCTGCTGGGAGGTGCGATTGCCGAGTATCGCCACCACAAGATGATGGCCTGCCTGATTGGCGCCTACACCATTGGCAAGATTATCTGGGAACAACTCTACGGTGCCGTCGAGAGCAGTGAAGCGATCACTGGCGGTTCAGTTATTGTTAATGCACATTTATACGGCATGGTAGCCGGCGCGATTGCTGTGCTGGTGATTCGCGGAGTGGAATTCACCCGACGCCAGTAGACCGACCCTGCAGCGATCAATACAACCCATTCATACATTGCCGTATTCGGGGGAATCCTCCCCCAGCCAACGCAGAATAATTGGCATCACGACCTCCGGATGTTCGGCGGTAATTTCATCACTGATCAGCTTTGCCGCAGGCAGTAGTTTCTTATCCCGCATCAGATCTGCAATTCTGAACTGCGCACTGCCTGTCTGCCGAGTACCGAGTACTTCACCGGCACCGCGCAACTCAAGATCTCTTTCAGCAATTAAAAAACCGTCATTGGTTTCTCTCAGGGTACTGATGCGATCACGAGCGCGCTGACTTAAACCTGCTTCGTACAACAGGACACAGCTACTTTGTTTCGATCCTCGACCCACACGACCACGCAGCTGATGTAGTTGCGATAGCCCCAGGCGTTCTGCATTTTCGATAATAATGAGTGATGCGTTAGGTACATCAACTCCGACTTCTATCACTGTAGTCGCTACTAACAGATCTGTGGCGTGATCCTTAAACTGCATCATCGCCTGTTCTTTTTCAGCAGCCTGCATTCTCCCGTGCACGATGGACACTCGTGCCTTGGGCAGAAAATCCTGCAGTTCAATCAAAGTATCTTCGGCGGCATTCGCTTGCAGTGTTTCAGATTCTTCAATCAGGGTGCAGACCCAGTACACTTGCCGTCCTGACTTTACCGCCTCGGCCACTCGCTCTATCACCTCGACCCGACGAGTATTGGGAATTGCCACTGTGGTGATGATCTGACGGCCCGGGGGCAGTTCATCAATCACTGAATAGTCGAGATCAGCGTAGGCAGTCATTGCCAGTGTGCGCGGGATCGGGGTTGCTGTCATGGTTAACTGATGCGGCACCAGGTCACCGCCCAAGCCTTTTTCACGCAGTGACAATCTTTGGTGAACACCAAATCGGTGTTGTTCATCAACAATCGTCAGACCCAGATTTTTGAACACCACATCTTGCTGAAACAAGGCATGGGTGCCGACGGCAATAGCCGTCTGACCCAGGGCAATTGATTCCAGGGAGTCGCGCTTTTGTTTAGCGCCGAGCTTACCTTTAAGCCAGCCTATTTTTAAACCCAGTGGTTCAAACCAATCACTGAAGCTGAGCAAATGCTGTTCTGCAAGTATCTCGGTGGGTGCCATCACCGCCACCTGATAACCTGCATCTACTACCAGAGCGGCGGCGGCGGCAGCCACCAGTGTTTTTCCAGAACCGACATCTCCCTGTACCAGCCGGAGCATTGGAACACCGGTTTCGATATCTGATCGGATTTCATCTATCACTCTCTGCTGCGCTGTAGTTAACTTAAAAGGCAGAGACTCAATCAACTGCTCACACAGGCCACTGTGGCTTTGTATCATTGGTGCGTTGTGTTGTTTTATGGCATTGCGAATCTGCTGTACACTGAGACGATGTGCCACTAACTCTTCCAGAACTAACCTTCTAACCGATGGATGCCTGCCTTCAAGCAGCTCATCTACATTGTCACCCGGGCCCGGTCTGTGTACGGTCATCAAAGCCTGCTTCAATGACACACCACTATTGACTGATGCAGGTAATAGCTCGGTCACGTCTGCAGATTGTAGTTTTTCAAGGGCTGCGTCAGTGATTTTTCGCATCGAAATCTGATGCAAACCTTCAGTGACCGGATACACCGGGGTCAAAGCACTTTCAGGAGGCTGCATGGAACTACCGCCACTGTGTACCTCAAATTCCGGGTGGACCATTTCCAGTTGCTGCGGCCCGCGACGTACCTCACCGAAGCAATGTACCCGACTACCTACACGAAGTTTCTGCTGCTGTTGTTGATTAAAGTGAAAAAAGCGCAGTGACAGCTGACTACCATCGCGATCAGCAATTACACACATCAGAGAACGTCTGCTACGGAACAGCACATCGCAGGATATAATGGTCCCGCTACACATCACTTCAGATCCTGGTACCAGATCTGCGATGGCCACCAACCGTGTACGATCCTGATAGCGCAGGGGTAAATGAAACAGCACATCCTGAAGCGAGGAAATTTTAAGCCGTTTTAGCTTTTCGGCAACCTTGGGCCCAACACCCTTTAAGCGGGTGACTGCTATTGACGATAGATCCATACAACCAGACCGATGCTACCGAATCAACGGTTATACCGGCTTCTATTCAAGCACCATGATGGCATCCACCTCTACCGGCACATCTTTCGGTAGCTGAGCCACGCCAACCGCGGCGCGCGCAGGATACGGTTGTTTGAAATACTCTGCCATTACATCGTTGACGTGACCAAAATTGCCAAGATCAGTCAGGTACACGGTGAGTTTCACGCAGTCCTGTAAGCTGCCTCCGGCCGCCACACACACAGCAGATAAGTTCTCAAACACCTGCTTAATCTGCGCCACCACATCACCTTCAACCACTTCCATAGTCTCCGGCACCAGTGGTATCTGTCCCGACACATAAACCGTGTTGCCGGCTTTTACCGCTTGCGAATAGGCGCCAATGGCACCCGGGGCATTTTTGGTGGCAATGATCTCTTTGCTCATGAATATCTCGCGTTTATCAGGCTTAAACACAAAGGATTATAACAGGGCGACAGGCAGCCAAGATCAGGATTTCGCGCGTCTCGCTCTGTGAACTGCATAAAGGCTGCGTACGCGTTTGATCAGTCGACCAAGATGGTTGCGGTCTTTCACGCTCAAGGTGAAGTCGAGAATACTGATGTTCTCACTGCTGCGATCAAACCGAATATCTTCGATATTGGAGTCCATCTCAGACATCACATTGGCAATCTTGGCCAGCACACCCGGAACATTATTGATTTCAACAATGACGTTGGACTGAAAAGAACCGCTGTTTTCTGTTCCCCAGACTACCGCCACCCACTCTTTGGAGCGCCGCCTTTGTCTTGCGACATTAGTGCATTCGGTACGATGCACCAGCACACCCTTACCGGCGGTGATCATGCCCTGGATATTGTCACCGGGTATCGGCAGACAACACTTGGCAAGCGATATGATGGCACCCTCCCCACCCTCTACTATCAGTGGCCCGGGATCGGATTCTTTGTTCACCCGTATCTTGCGTTTTACATCCGGATTTAGATCGCCTTCATTGAGTAGCCAGGCCGCAACCATACTCGGAATCTGGTTGCCCAGACCGACTTCAAAATACAGGCTTTCAAGATCCTTAAGCTCCATCTGCTTGAGCAGCGACTCGATTGCCGCCGGATCAATATCATCGATGGTTTTATTGTGACGCTTCAAAGCACGCACTACCAGAGTACTGCCAAAGCCGACTGTCTTGTCAGCACTTTGATTTTTAATAAAATTTCTAACCGCACTGCGAGCTTTGGGTGATACCACAAAATTCAGCCAGTAAGGACTTGGCTGTTGGGTCTCAGAACAAATAACTTCAACCGTTTGGCCGGATTCC
>CAZQKJ010000344.1:0-4509 GCA_964593315.1 uncultured Granulosicoccaceae bacterium | reverse complement strand
GTATTGGAATCATCATCAAGATTAGGCAGTACGTTAACGTTCGCAAACGCGTATCCATCTTCACCCAACCTGTCACTGATAGCACTGGAGCTTTCAGTCATATTTCTTCGCGAGTAGGTTTCACCGGGCGTCAGTTTTACCAGCGACTCCAGCACTTGCTCGTCAATCCCGAGATTATCACCGGAGAAACTGATATCACCCACCGCGTATTGCTCACCCTCGTTCACGTTAATGGTGACATTAATATCGCGTTTATCAGATGAGATAGTGACCTGAGTGGACAAGATATCAAAGCGAAGATAGCCACGATCAAAATACCAGGCCCTCAAAATCTCTGTATCAGCGGTCAGCTTGGCTTTCGAGTATTTATCGCGTGAGCTGAATGGATTCAAACCACGGGTGCCGGAAGCGAGAAGCTTTAGCAAGGTTTCTTCGTCAAAGGCTTCATTGCCCACAATATTCATGTGGCTTATTTTGGCCGTCGCCCCCTCTACGATATCGATACTGACACCCACTCGATTACGCTCGAGCTCCACCACACTGGACTCGACTTGTGTACCGTACTGCCCGCGACTGAAATACACTTGTCGGACTTCTGTCTCCAGATTATCCAACACCGAACGGCTAAAGATGCGCCCGGTAGCAAGACCGATCTCTTCAAGTGTTTCATTGAGCTGATCAGATGAAAGGTCTTCGTTGCCGCTGATCTCAATGGTGGCAATGGTTGGCCGTTCAACAACCGTGACAATCAAAGTCGTCCCGTCACGCAGCAAGGTGACATCGTCAAAGAAACCGGTACTGTAAAGACTGCGAATGCTGCGAGCGCTGTCACTGCCCTGCCTGAATCTTTCACCCGATCTTACCGGCAGATTATTCAACACAGTGCCCGTCTCAACCTGCTCGTTGCCACGAACCACGATATCACCGATCACAAACCCGGCTTCCGGTCCCGCCTGAGGCCCGACATCGGTTAGCAGTGGCTGGGCGTAAATAACGTGGGCGAACGAACCCGTAGCGCAAAAGAGCACCAGTAACAGAAAACGACACCTGATTCGGCGGAAAGTATCTGAGGGCATTGGCGGGCGGACGCTAAAGAATTTGCGGAAGAATAACAACTGACCTGCCGGAACTGGATTACCGGATCTAAACCTCAGATGCAGCAGAGGTTCAGTAAGCCTCAGGTGAGGTTCCGGCCCCGCCCAGGTGTGTCCCAGTTGAGCCTTCTGGATTCTGAAGAATTTAGTTGTCCATTCAGAAAGAAACAACTTACCGACGACACAGACTCAGGTAACGAGTCGGACAATATCCTGATAAAAAACAAACACCATCAGCGTGCCTAACAACACAACACCGATTTGTTGACCGAACAATTGTATTTTTTCAGAGACGGGCTTACCGGTAAGCAGTTCAATGGCAAAGTACATCAGATGCCCACCATCGAGCATCGGCATCGGGAAGAGATTAAAGATGCCCAGACTGATTGATACCAACGCGATAAAACTTAAGTAGTGATCGATTCCAACACTGACTGACTGGCCGGCAAACTGAGCAATAGAGATAGGCCCGCTTACGGTGTTTTTAAGTGATGCTTGTCCGGTCAGCAATTTACCTATCATCTTTACACTGACGGAGATCATTTCTCCTGTGCGACTAAAGGCTTTGCCCAAAGCTTCTACCGGTGAGTAGCGCTCGACGGTACGAAGCTTCTCGTCTATCAATGCCTGCGATTGAGTTTCACGCGCACCGATGAAGCCGATCTCTTCACCTTGATCTGTCACTCTTACACCAGGAGTCATCGTGAGTTCGAGCCGGGTATTGTCTCTCAGCAAGACAAGGTCAAGTGGCTTGTTGGCACTGGCTCGAATGACTTCAACCAAGCCGCGCCAGCTGGCAATATCGTCGCCATTACTTGACAGTATTCTATCCCCTGTTTGCAGTCCGGCAGTTTCCGCCGCACCGCCGGGTACGATTCCGCCTATCACAGCATCAACATCCGGCCACCATCGCGTCAAACCAATGGACCCGACGACATCTCCTTCCTGATTGAGGAGTTCCTTATCAAGTGTGAGCTCGCGAGTCACAGTGACGCCGTCCTTGGTATCGACATCAATCTGAACACTGCCGTCACTGCTGACCATACCGTCCAGCAAACTGACATAGACGGTGTTCCAGGTGGGGGTCTGCTTGCCATTTATTTCGACGATTCTGTCTTCTGACAGAAATCCTGCTTGCGCGGCAGGGGTGCCTTCAGGCGGGGTGGCAACAATCGGTGAGATACCCGTAATACCAACAATAAAAACCAGCCAATAGATAAAAACAGCGAGAATCAGGTTGGCTAATGGCCCTGCAATGACGATTGCTATACGCGCCCAGACACTCTTGCGATTAAACGCACGGTCAAGCTCTGCGGGATCAACATCGCCCTCTCTCTCGTCAAGCATCTTGACATAGCCACCCAACGGGATGGCGGCGAGCACATACTCGGTTTGATCGGCACCGGAAACCCGCTTCCACAATGGTTTGCCAAAACCAATGGAAAATCGCAGCACTTTGACGCCCATCTTGCGTGCGACCCAGTAATGGCCGTACTCATGGATGGTCACCAAAACACCAATCGCTATGATAAAAGAGACAACGCTGAGGAGAAAACCTTGCATTAAAATTTAGCCTGTATTCTTCAGGGTGCGACCCCAATCACCAGCATTAGTTCTATCAGCGCCAAATCTATGACACTGGTATGCTGACTTTCTGCGCTATGTAGTCTAGCGCAATCTGCCGGGCTGTTTGGTCAACATGATGCAGTGCAGTTACTGATGCGGGCTTGTCTACCTGCATATTACGCAACGCGAACGAGTTTACGGCAGGTATATCCATAAAACTGATACGCCCTGCCAGGAATTCCTGAACAGCGATCTCATTTGCTGCATTTAATACCGCTGGCCCTCCTGCACCACTGCGAAGCGCTTCACGCGCCAGAGCCAGACACGGAAAACGCTGGTGGTCAGGCGCTTCAAAATCCAGGCTTCCAAGCTTCATAAAATCCAGTGGTTCAACTCCCGCATCGATCCGGTCGGGCCAGGCCAGTGCATTGGCGATGGGCGTTCGCATATCTGGCAAACCCAGCTGCGCCAAGACAGATCCATCGCTGTAGCGGACCATCGAATGGATCGTGCTCTGAGGGTGAACCACCACTTCTATCAGGCTTTCATCGAGCCCAAATAAATAGCTCGCCTCTATGACCTCCAGCCCCTTGTTCATGAGCGTTGCTGAATCAATAGACACCTTTGGCCCCATTGACCAGTTAGGATGACTCAAAGCTTGTTCGATCCCGACGGAATCCAGTTGCTCTCTGGTATAGGAACGGAACGGCCCGCCCGATGCAGTCAGCACCAATGAAGTGACACCCTTATGTGCGCCAGCACCAGGGTTATGTTGAGCCTGCTCAGGCAGACATTGAAAAATAGCGTTGTGTTCGCTGTCGACTGGGATGATCGACGCGCCACCCGCTGCCACCGCCTGAGTTAACAGCTCACCTGCCACCACCATCGATTCTTTATTGGCAAGTAATATTTTCTTACCGCTATGTGCAGCTTCAAGTGTCGGCGCCAGCCCTGCAAACCCGACTATCGCCGCCATGACAATATCAATTTCTGAATCACTGGCAATAGCCGTCAGCGCGTCTGCCCCGCTGGATACGGTGGTCTTGCTTGCAGCCTGAGAGAGCCTGCGCGATAACTCAGCTGCAGCTTCAGGATCAACCATCGCAGCTGTGGCAGGTTGAAACTTTTTGCATTGCTCAAACAGTAACTCGACATCCGTGTTTGCGGTTAAAGCACCCACTCGATAGCGAGCATGGTTTCGCTCCAGAACATCCAGTGTGCTTTTACCTATAGAACCGGTCGAGCCAAACACAGCAACTGCCTGTTGCCGACAAACCTGACTACCCTGCTCCATACCTTGAAGACCCGACACCAATCCGTTCATGATCTACAACCAGAGCATCGCGAACGCAATAAAAGGAGTCGCCGCAAGCAAGCCATCGACTCTATCGAGCACACCACCGTGACCCGGTAATAAAGTACCACTATCTTTAATATCTCTTGTTCGTTTGGCACGGCTAATAAACAAATCACCCGGGATAGAAATACAGGCCGCCAGCAAACTCATAACAAGCAATGACCAGATACTTACCTGATCCGTCGCAAGTGTGCCGCAAAAAATTATCGTAACCAGCAAGGCCAGCACTATGCCACCAGCCGCCCCTTCAACCGTTTTACCGCCGCTTATCTCCGGTGCAAGTTTTGTTTTACCAAACTGCTTGCCACTGAAGTAGGCACCAGTATCAGCTGCAGCCACCAGGACGATGGTGAAAATTACAATGCCGGGACCGTGGTTTTGCCGCAACCAGTAGAGACTGCAAACTGTCAGCAACAAGAGGAAGGATGCAAGAATTAATAAATACCAACGCGGTCTAACCATACCGTTTGAATCTTTTACCGGGTCAAGTAC
>CAZQKJ010000343.1:0-4519 GCA_964593315.1 uncultured Granulosicoccaceae bacterium | reverse complement strand
AGTTTTAAGTCCGGAATATCGTCAGCAGCATGAATGACACTTCAACAAAACTATTGGTCCAGGGACTCTGTAAGTCTTTTGGAGCTGTCACTGTTGCTGACGATATTAATTTCTCACTACATAGTGGTGAAGCTTTAGGTGTTATTGGTCCCAACGGGGCCGGTAAAACCTCAATGTTTAATCTTATTACCGGAACATTGACTGCATCAGCAGGAGCTATCTTTTATGATGGCCAAGATATTAGTCGTCACAGTGCTGCCCGAAGATGCCGTGCTGGTATAGCGCGTAGCTTTCAGGTGCCTCAGCCATTTTCGGGTTTAACTGTGCTTGAGAATGCAATGGTTGCCGCCACTCAAGCAGCAGGATTATCTGGCGGGCGAGCAGAAGTACATTGCATTGACGTACTTGAGGTCACAGGTTTAATAGGTAAGGCCAATACTCTTGCCGGTGGCCTTACTCTGCTTGAGCGCAAGCGCCTCGAACTTAGCCGTGCGTTGTGTACAAAGCCTTCATTGTTGCTTCTGGATGAGATAGCAGGTGGACTCACTGAACCCGAGTGTCGATCTCTGATAGCAACAATCAATGACGTCAAACGCACAGGCGTAACGATTATCTGGATAGAACATGTCGTACATGCACTGCTCGCCGTAGTGGATCGATTGATAGTTCTGGATTTCGGGAAACTGATTGCCGATGGCGAACCTCACGCCATTATGGAGAGCGAGCAAGTCAGGGAAATATATCTCGGGATACCGGCCAGTGCCTGATCCTGTGTTGAATATTCAATCACTCAGTGCGTTCTATGGTGACTTTCAAGCACTTTATAGCGTTGATATTCAGCTACATGCTGGTGAAATACTGGCAGTAATCGGTGCTAACGGTGCTGGAAAGACCACACTGTTGCGTACTATAGCCGGGCTAATTCCCTGTAGTGGCGAACAGATCGTATACAAACAATCAGCTATAAGCTCGTTGCGAGCAGATCAAATTGCCAAGCTTGGCATTGCAATGGTTCCAGAGGGTCGTCGGTTGTTTAAATCATTGTCTGTTGAAGAGAACCTGAAAATTGGTTGCACAACAAAGCGATCTGGCCCGTGGGACATCAATGCAGTACACAAGTTATTTCCGGTACTTAAAGAGCGGCGCGATGTCCCTGCGCAGGAATTGTCTGGAGGACAGCAGCAAATGGTTGCAATCGGACGCGCATTAATGGCTAACCCCGATCTAATTCTATTCGATGAAATCAGTCTTGGTCTTGCACCGGTTATTATCAAATCTATCTATGAGGCATTGCCGGAGGTGATCGCTTCAGGCACAAGCGCAATGATAGTTGAACAAGATATCAATATGGCTTTGTCGATGGCCACACGCGTGTATTGCCTGCAGGAAGGTCGAGTTGCACTGGAAGGTGAGGCGTCCGCGATTACGCAGGACGATATTAGCCGCGCCTATTTTGGATTGGAATGAATTGGTGAACATGCCTAATGGACTGGATTAACGCAATTGTACAAGGCGTACTACTGGGCGGACTCTACGCTTTGTTTGCTGCAGGGCTGTCACTAATATTTGGTGTGATGCGGTTGGTGAATATCGCGCACGGTGATCTCATCATACTGGCAGCTTATGTGGGCTTCACGATTGTACTGGTTACGGGACTGCATCCACTGGCAGCGCTGCCGCTGGTGGTTTTGCTGATGGCAGCCTTTGGTTATCTCCTGCAACGCCTTGTACTGAATCGAACCCTCGGTGATGACATCCTGCCCCCCTTGTTGGTTACATTCGGTTTGTCTGTGATCATCCAGAATGCGTTGCTGGAAAGCTACACCGCAGACCCGCAGTCACTGGACGCAGGAACACTGGAAACTGCAAGTGTACAGTTAGCAGGTCTGTCGCTTGGTGTGTTGCCGTTGATCACCTTTGCATTGGCGGTGTTGGTAGTGGCACTACTGCAATGGATATTTTACCGTACCGCAGTAGGGCGAATTTTTCGTGCAGTATCTGACGATCAGGAAGTAGCGCAGCTAATGGGGGTGAACCGGCGGCATGTATTTGGTGTTGCTATGGCATTGTCCCTGGCGGTCACTGCTATTGCCGGTGTAATGTTTGGCATTCGAACAAGTTTTGATCCGGCTTCCGGCCCAGCCCGGCTAATCTTTGGTTTTGAAGCTGTGATTATCGGTGGTCTCGGTAATCTTTGGGGTACTTTAATTGGCGGGATCATACTGGGGGTTGCGCAAACCATCGGTGCAAAAATAAACCCGGGCTGGCAACTACTGGCAGGCCACATCGTCTTTCTTATCGTACTTGCTATCCGTCCGACTGGGCTCTTTCCGAGGATTAAGGAATGAATACAGAGCTGACGAGCTATCAGGTTACTCGCAGTACACGAGCCTCGAAAATCTCTGCAGTCGCAGGTCTTGTTATTCTGGTAGTACTTGTATGTGCACCGCTTTGGGCGGGAAGAGCAGACATGAGATTGCTCGGTGAGTTGTATCTGTATTTGTCACTCGCGTGCTTATGGAATTTGCTGGCAGGTTTCGCTGGCCTGGTATCGGTTGGGCAACAGGCCTACGTCGGGTTTGGTGGTTATATGTTGTTTGCGTTAACCATGTTTGCCGATTTGCATCCGCTGTCAGCTATTTTGTTAGCGGGTGTTCTGGGAGCTATTGTCTCACTGCCGGTAGCATCACTAATATTCAAACTCAGGGGTGCCTACTTTGCCATCGGAACCTGGGCAATAGCCGAGGTGTTCCGATTGAGTTTTGCCCAGGTATCAGCGCTTGGTGGTGGCTCTGGTTCATCACTGCCCACCAGTATTGTAAAATCATTGGCTTCCTCGCGCCAGGCACGAGAGTCTCTGAGCTATTGGCTGGCACTAGGATCGGCGGTATTAATAGTTGTATCAATTTACCTGTTACTGAGATCTCGACGCGGGCTGGCATTGACGGCAATTCGCGATAACGAACTCGCGGCGGGCTCATTAGGTATAGACATCAATCGGACTAAACTAGTGGTTTACGTCATCACCAGCGCACTCACTGCGATGGTTGGTGCCATTATTTTTCTACAAAAACTTCGAATATCACCCGACGCTGCATTTTCTGTCAATGACTGGACCGCGTTCGTCATTTTTATTGTCGTCATCGGTGGTATCGGCACGATTGAAGGCCCAATCATCGGCACTCTGCTCTTTTTTGCCTTGCGTGAGTCTTTGGCGGATCTGGGCACCGTTTATCTTATGGTGCTCGGCATCATCGCAATCGTTATTATGTTGAAATCACCAAAAGGAGTGTGGGGAACCATACGCGAACGTTATGATATACAGATATTCCCGTTTGGATATCGTTTGGCAAAGCGTAACTAACACTTAAGAAAACAGGGTCGCCAAGACATCAACGGCGATCACTTGTTCCGTCCCGAATACCGAATTTCAATAGATTAATACACATAATCGGGTTCAAGCATGGACAGATTCACACCCTATAGCTCGAGTGACCTGTTGGATCTCAACAAGCTTTTGTCCCAGTCTACAGTCGAATTCCGTGTTCATTAAATTTATGTATATGTGCAGGATCCGGTGTCAGAAAAACCTCTCTTTGATAACCGAGTTCAACATCACCTTGCGCCCTCACAGTTACTGGCTCTGGTATGCCATTAATCTGTACATGAAAAAAAGTGTCACTACCCAAATGTTCTGACACGCCAACAATGCCCTTCCAGGTTCCACTTTGCGTTGAAACTGATAGATGTTCGGGGCGCACACCAATGGTATGTGCTCCGTAGTTGTCAGCCCCTGAACCGTTAAGAATATTCATCTTTGGCGAACCGATAAATCCCGCTACAAACAAATTTGCAGGTGCGCGGTAGAGCTCAAGCGGGGTACCGACCTGCTCTATTATTCCATCCTGCAGAACGACAATTTTATCGGCCATTGTCATGGCTTCTACCTGATCGTGGGTGACATAGATCATGGTGGTACCGAGACGTTTGTGTAACTCGCTAATCTCCAAACGCATTCCGACCCGCAGGGCTGCATCGAGATTTGATAATGGTTCATCAAAAAGAAAGGCCGATGGTTCACGCACAATAGCCCTGCCAATGGCCACTCGCTGTCGCTGACCGCCAGACAACTGACCGGGTTTGCGATCAAGGTATTCGGTGAGATTCAATACTTCTGCAGCGGCGTTGATGCGCTTTGCTTGTTCCGCTTTTGATAGTTTGGCCATACGCAGGGGAAACGCGATGTTCCGGCGTACCGTCAAATGTGGGTACAGTGCATAGCTTTGAAATACCATCGCAAGACCGCGTTTGCCCGGTGCCATGTTGGTTGCATCCTGACCATTAATTTTAATCACACCGGAAGTTGTGTCTTCCAGTCCCGCAATCAGCCTGAGCAGTGTGGATTTTCCACACCCGGAGGGACCAACGAACACAACAAACTCACCGTTGTTGATTTCAAGATCTAGTGGTCGAATTACATTCACCGACCCGAAGTCTTTTGTCACATCCTGCAACTGGA
>CAZQKJ010000342.1:0-4529 GCA_964593315.1 uncultured Granulosicoccaceae bacterium | reverse complement strand
GATCGTGCTCAATCTGATGTCTGCGGTGTTCATAGGAACGTCCAGAGACAGAGTCCTTGCCGCAAAGGAAAGCGCGTCTAACGCAACGAGAGACACAGTGATAGAAGGGAGTAGCTTCCAGAGAGATCTGTAGCTTGCGTGGTTTTGGCATATTTTACATCTACAGCTAACTCTCTGATAAGAGACGCAAAAAATATATCGATTCAAATACCCTGGCACGACGATCAGCAGGCAGTCTTTGAATTTTCGCTAAAAGGATCGTCTCGTGCGGTTGGCGCGGCATTCGGTTACTGTACCAATTGATTTGAATTCACTGATTCTGCAATCTGGCTCGCAATTGCATCCGCACAACACGGCTCGATTTCAACTAACAGATCTGCCAGTACTTCGTTATCGAAGGTGGTTGGTCTAGCCTGTATAATTCATGAGACGACCCGAGTTTTCAGGCAAAGTACTGTATATGTAGAGTTTCAGTAGACTTTAACGTCATGTTAACCCGACGCTGAGATTCGAGCAGAGCATCAACACTGGGAACGTGAGATCAAGGCGCAGCATGCTACCTCAGTGGATAGGCGGGGCATTCTAGTCCTGATGCCTGCTTATCAGCAGTTTGAGTAGCCTGGCTCTATGGATATGAGCTCTGAATCAACGGATCCGACGTATATTCTTTCCAGCTTTGCCCAGTAGCATGCGGAGCTGCACATAGGACATGGGCGTGCTGAGCAGTAGATTTCGCACCCCGTCAGCAGTTTCGAACCCGTTCGACTGCACGCATCCCTGATGGCGTCAATTTCAGAGTGTGCGGTTGGATCATTCAACAGATTCGTTTGATTTCTGCCCTCGCCGATTATCCGGCCGCCTTTAACAACTACAGCGCCATACTTGGTGCCATCACCATTTTGCACGGAAATGTTTGCAAGCTCGACCGCACGCTTAATATAGCTTGCTGGTTCTTGATCATCAGGTTGCGCTATTGTCTGTGTATCGGCTGCTGCCTGGGCTGTGCGATGCTGTCCGCCAATAAAAGAAAGCGTCGGAAGCAGCAACATACTGCCGAGCATCTTTCTCCGCCGTACTGATTGTCCATGTTCTTCGCAGATGACTTAACCCTCCCACGCTAAATTCCTGAAATTCAAATTCCAGTGAAAGTATCCCGAGTAACCGGAACACTATTTATTCATTTCCTGTTAACGATACATTACCGAAAAATTTTAATCATACAAGGGCAAGCAGAAAATACTTAGAAGGAGATCATACTTGTCTATGTTCTGGTCATAGTCATTGAAGGAGGGTTTGAAATCGATTGGTATACCACACAGTATCGCTCAGTCAATTTAATGAGTGTGTCCAGTTGCTCCGGGTTTGCGTCGGTATCCAGATCAAAGTGCAGTCGAATAGTGCTGAAACCTACAGGTGCATCTTTAGCGACCCCGAGGGTGCCGCGAAAATCAAGATCGCCTTCCGCTGTGATTGTGGCATCCCGAAGGTTGACCTCTATCGCGGTAGCCACCGCCTTTAATGTGACACCCGCACAAGCTACTAACGCCTCAAGCAACATATCGCCGGAACATAAGGATAAGCCATCGCCACCAGTTGCCGGATGAAGGCCCGCCTCCGCAACTGCTCTGCCGGTATCCACACTACAGGTAACGCCTTCACCGATGCGGCCATTTGCTTTCAAGGTGATGATGGCAGTCTCAGGTGTATCTTTGTATTGTTGTTTTAAAGGCGCTTGTAGTGCTTTCAGTTCAGTGGCATTCATAATTTCTCCTGCGAGGTTTGAAAAAGCTATAATATAGGAGGTCAGATATTGAAGTACACTCTCATGATCTACCTGGCATTTGCGAGAAATATCTAACCAAAACTACCGATGCGAAGCAACCAGCTCAAAACCCATATCAATAGCATTCAGCACCGCCGCCTCAACATCTGCATGAATATCCATTCCAAACACATCTGACATCCGGGGGCTGGCAGCCAATGATCCGTACTAACCACAGCTGTCCGGTATCTCCACCGGTGAAATTATTTTCGTTTTACCTCAAATCACTCGAGCCCACCTGTCCATGGACTTGCCTCTTCCTCTAACCGTTCTGACATATGTGTCAGCATTGCCTCACAGGTTAAGGGAAGGAGGGCATATATGGACGCCTCTATATGTCCCCAAGAGAGTTATCGGATTAACGCTCGAGCTTTAAAAGTCCCGCGGACAGACGCATGCATGTCGCACTGAAACCAAAAAACCAAATGGTATTTATTTTCCCGCCACGGTGAGCTACAAACGATGTGAACTGAGATACTGACAGAGAGCAACTAATGTACTAGAATTTAGATTAGCTCATAAACAGGGACGTTCGATGTTGCTATCAAAAGCTCGGCTTTTCACACTGCTATGCACCACAGTTTTTTGTGGTTATTGTAATCCGGCCCACGCCGATTTTTTTGACGACCTTAAAGGCGCTGCATCCAAAACACTGGGCGCAGTGAAAGACGTCACGGAAAGTGTTGAGCTCGGTAAACGCTTAGGCAGGGAGGCTGGCAAGACTCGCGATGTCATTCTCTACAATGATGAAGTTAATTTAGGCCGTGACCAGGTCTATCAGCTCCAAACTGCTCTGAATTACGCCGGCTACGATGCAGGTGTTGCCGATGGTCAGATGGGTGGCAAAACCCGCAGAGCGCTGGCGGCTTACCAGGCAGACAACGGATTTAATGCCGATGGTTCAGTAACACGAGAGTTATTTTTATCGTTAACGACTCGGGGCAACGCAACTGCATCACTGCCTGCACAATCCAGTGTATCGCTGTCACGGGCCGAATGGCAGGAATTTCAGGCACTGTTAAATAGCCTTGGCTTCGATGCGGGTCCGGCTGACGGCCAGCCTGGCCCGAAAACCCGACGTGCCGTTCAGGCATTCAAAAATGTCAGAGCCATAGACAACTACGCAACCGATCGTGATGTATTTCAGCAAAGTCGTCTGCGCGTCAGTGGTAACAACCGCAACAACTCACTGACAGATAATGCGCCTGTCCGACAGAACCTCACCACTGAAAACTACCAGCCCCGCGCGGCCTCCGACGATGCTGCCAATAACTCCACGGCCACCACAGCGGGCATTGAATACAGCGGCTACGGCGCACTGTATAAAAATCTAATGAGCGCCTGGATTCTCAGCGAACAAGAACATCAAACCGAACAATTTCTTGCTGCTGCGTATGTCTACGCATTCGAGGATCATGAACAGAAAACCGATACCTGTGACGCTTTTGGCAGTACCAGTTCAATCGAGGCGGACGACAAGTTGGCATCGCTCGTGGAGCGTTATCGGAGCTACCAGCATGAACCGGGCTTCGGTACCTCGCCGATCACTGTTCGTTACGACGTCGCTCGTAAACAACCCTATAAAAACTATGATCTCGAAACGGGTGAGCTCGTTCTGCAGCCTCATCGATGGGAGAAACGAGCTAACCTCGCCGACGGCAGAACAGGTATAGAGTTCACACCCTGTGATCGTATGCTGGAGTTGCCAGGGGTAGCGCAAGCGGGTTCAGATATACCTGTACCTAAAACATTTGAACTTAACATTCAGGACTTTGTAACTACGCTGGGTACTCAACATGCAGCTCAAACCGGCTCTTATAATTCAAGTAATGCCTTTAATAAGCTCACCCGGATAAAGATGGACCGTCAGCAAGCCGCTGCACTGCTGGAGCAAGGCAAGTCTGCGACCCTCAACATTGATGTGTCAGTACAACTGGAGCGCAACAGAGCAGCAAATTCAATACGCACGCATTTTACCGCAACGCAATTGTCTATTAACGCCACAGATGAACTTACCGGAGAAACGGTTTATAAAATCGATTTGAGCGCACCGGACGATAATGATCTGCCAGCTTATGTGATACCGAGACCTGCCCCAGAGGGATCTGGTCTGCCGAACGGTCTTGCCTTTCATCAGAATGCGATAGTGCTCTACCCGCCCAATATCTCCAACAGACTTGGCACTACATCACACACACAACTCGCACTGCGCCAACTACAGCAAAAACTGTTGTTACAGAAAAATCCAAGTCTCGCCCAGGACAATAACACGGTGATTTATTTTGCAGATCTGGCAGGTTCCGAGGCAAGCGAATATCTGGCCAAGGCACCTCTGCGTGAACTACACAAGAGTTCCCATCTCATTAAGTGGATTGATATTCCCGGGTTCGACTCACAGGCACCACAGGTTACCACTGGCTGGCAACCAACCGCAGATGTGTTCGATGCAGAGCGAAAAAAACTTGCATTTATAAATGATTATTCTGAAAAACTCGTTGGCGCTCCAATAAAGTATCCGCTGGATTTTGTAATTCTCAACGAAATAAATATCGGCACCTATGACGTAAACCAGCGCGGGTTTCCGCTTCAAATCCATGGCGGCAGCTTTTCCCCGGCTCTCGGAAATCAGATTCACAATCTCCGTGTCGAAGGATCATTTCAGGAGCTTGATGTCAGTAATAATATAGCGTTCATCCCTCCTTATAAA
>CAZQKJ010000341.1:0-4549 GCA_964593315.1 uncultured Granulosicoccaceae bacterium | reverse complement strand
ACACTGCAGTAAGCCAGTATTCTGCTAATTAAAAAGCGATGATGACGCAGCGGTTAAGTACCGCCAGTACATAAAGCGCCGATACAAGCCGCAAAGCCAGCCGGTATCAAACCGTTCAGCCAGGCTTTAACATTGAAAATAATTGACAACTACACCAACCTGTCACTCAAATTATTTTATCTAATGCTACATTCGCCGATAAGCTTGCCACTGCCTGTCCACAAACAGAGGTTACAATGAATATAGTGAATAAAAGCGCACGGTTACTGCAGATTTTTATGGTCGTAGCCGCAATCCTCACGGCACCCATCAGTGCGATCGCAGCAGAACTTGTCGACATTAATCGCGCCGATGCAGCAACCATGATTGAAAACTGGCAAGGTATCGGCAAGGTCAAAGCGGATGCTATTGTCGCTTATCGTAAGAAGAACGGAAAATTCGCAAGCATTGAAGATCTGGCAAACGTAAAGGGTGTCGGAGAGGGATTGATAAAAAAGAACCGCAAGCTCATGTCTGTATCGAAAGGTATATCAAAACCGACTGGCAAGAGCACCACTGCTAAAAGTTCGACAACTAAAAAATCTTCAAACAGCAGTAAGGATAAAAAATCCACGGCATCCAAGTCGGTTGCCAGTAAAAAGGAAACAAAAAAGTCGAGCAGCAAAAAGAGCAGCAAATCAAAATCGTCTACAAAAACCACTTCGAAGTCAAAAAAGAAAAAAACGACCGACTGCAAGCCAGGCTCTAAAGATAAAAAGTGTAAGAAAAAGAAAAGCAAGAAAAAGAAAGCGGCCACCACATGATCTGATGGATCATGTTACTGGCTGACACAACAGCTACTTCCGATGTACATTTTGCTGTGGGTAGATTCTACCCGCAGCCACCCTACTCCACACCCATTTCGTTTTTTACCAGTTGATGCATCATTCGCAGTAGTGGCATCGGGTAACGCCCCTCCAGCCTTTCAAACACAGGTTTTAAGGACTTTTCATCAGAGTCAATGGAGAACAGAATTTCTGCCTCCAGTTCATCCTGCTGTTCTGTAGTCAAAGATGCCGTGACCACCTCAAGACTGAGCTTGCCTTCCTTTGCCAGCGCCACCAAACCAGTATCGACTTGTGTTTGAGTCAGAGCACATTGATCTTTTAATTTATCAAGACCGGTATTATTGCGCAGTTCCAACAATAGCTTTCGCCTTATCTCATCAGAGCTTATCTCATCAGATAACCCCTCACTGGCAGAATCACCGTTAATAATATCCAGAAATTTCTGACCGTATTTTTCAAGTTTGGCGCTGCCAACACCTGAAATAGCAGACATAGACTTAAGGTTTGCAGGCTGTCTCTCTACCATTTCCATTAAGGTTGCATCGTGAAAAATAACGTAGGCCGGTATGCCTTGTTGTTTGGCTATATCACTTCGCAGCGCTCGCAGATCTTCCCAAAGACCTGCATGCTCTGCAGATACACTCTTCTTTTGACTTCGAGTCTTTTTGCGCGCTACAGGTTTATCCTCTACCCTGAAAAGCAGCACTTCAGTACCTGCAAGCACAGGCCGAGCAGCTTCAGTCAGTCGTAACCCGCCTTTTCTCTCAATGTCAGTAGTTAATAATGACCTCGCTATTAATTGTCTGATAACGCCCCGCCAGGTGTTGCTGTCATAAGCGACTCCAACGCCATAGACGCTCAGTTTGTCATGCCCGAATCGGGTTATTCGATCATCAACTTTACCGAGTAGCACATCTGTCAGATAGGACGCGCCAAAGCGCTGTCCAGTGCGATAGGCTGCGGACAACGCCATCCTCCCCGCTTCTGTTGCATCCCAGGTGCTAACCGGGTTAGCGCAAATATCACAATTGCCGCAAGCCTCTTGTAGCTCTTCACCAAAGTAACGCAACAGAGTCTTGCGTCGACATTCAGTGGCTTCACACAAACCAAGCATAGCGGTCAACTTATGCCGTTCAATTTGCACTACATCCTGACTGGCTTCAGTACTGCCGAGCATCTGTTGCAGCGAAATCACATCTTGCAGTCCATACACCATCCATGCGGTTGAAGACAACCCGTCTCTACCAGCCCGGCCGGTTTCCTGATAGTACGACTCGATACTTTTTGGCATATCGAGGTGGGCTACAAAGCGCACATCAGGTTTATCTATTCCCATACCGAAAGCAACTGTTGCCACCATCACAATCGCCTCTTCATGGATAAATCTCTGCATATGTTCAGAGCGACTCGCGGTGTCCATACCAGCATGGTAGTGAAGCGCATTAATACCCTCCGCTTTTAAGAAATTAGCGGTTTCCTCTGTACGTTTTCGCGACAGACAATACACAATGCCAGAAACGCCCGAGTACTCAGATTTTATAAAACGCAGCAACTGCTGGCGGGGATTATTTTTACTTTCAATCCGGTACTGAATATTGGGCCGATCAAAGCTACTGATGAAAACTTCAGCATGCTGCAAGCGTAAATGAGTGCGAATATCGCCACGAGTATTTTCATCGGCAGTGGCCGTCAGTGCAATTCTTGGTACATCGGGGTAGGCATCTGCAAGCGAGGATAACTGCGTGTACTCAGGTCTAAAGTCGTGGCCCCACTGCGACACACAATGTGCCTCGTCTATCGCAAACAATGCTATTTTCAATCGCGACAACAGTGCCTGGCCCGATGCAGACAACAGCCTCTCTGGCGCCATATAAAGCAGATCCAGCTCACCATTTACGGCGCGATCTTCGATGCCTCTTTGCTCAGAGGCGGACAAGCTCGAATTGATAAAGGCTGCCCGCACACCGTTTTGAACCAGCTGTTGAACCTGATCCTGCATCAAAGCAATGAGTGGCGACACAATAATACCCACACCATCAAGCAGGATAGATGGAATTTGATAACACAGGCTTTTACCTCCACCGGTTGGCATTAAAACCAATGTGTCCTGCTTCTCCAGAACGCGATTAATAATAGTTTCTTGTTCGCCACGAAACTGTTGATAACCAAACAGGGTCTGCAAGCAGGCCAGCGGCGTGTTACTTGAATTCAAATCGCGACCTCGACGGCTTACTTCTGAGTGTTGATCCGAACACCTGAATCAGATGACCGGCGGTTACCTTATTCATTGTATCCCCTAACCGTGCTTCCAAAAACACTAATTTGGCACCGCTGAAGCTCACAGATTCGTGCATTCAATCTGTGCCAGACTGAATGAGAAAGTCTAGCTGCAAGAGAATCAGTTTATAAATTGAAACTTCATGATAAATACTGACTGGAATCAGTCATCACCGTCACTTTTTTGCATTTCCCACAATCGATGGTAAAGGCCTTGACGCTGCAGTAGCTCGGCGTGACTGCCGAACTCGACAACTTCTCCGTTATCCATTACCACAATATTGTCAGCATCAACCACCGTCGACAATCTATGTGCGATAACCATGGTAGTCGCGTCACTACTGATTTTGTTCAGTGCCGCAAGAATTGCCCGTTCCGACTGACTATCCAGGCTCGATGTGGCTTCATCAAAAACAATGATGCGCGGCGCTTTAAGAATCACCCGAGATATCGCAAGCCTCTGTTTCTCACCACCAGAAAGTTTAAGTCCACGTTCACCGACAACAGTATCAAGTCCATCCGGTAGCCTGGACAACAGCTCACCTAAATCAGCGCTGTTGGCCGCGGCAATAATTTCTTCATCGGTCGCATCCGTCTTGGCATAGGCAATGTTGTAGCGAATAGTGTCATTAAACAAAACGGTATCTTGTGGCACGATTCCTATCGCGCGTCGCAGGCTCTGTTGTGTGCTGGTTGCGGTTACCTGACCATCTATTTCTATGCTTCCGTCAGTGACTTCATAGAAGCGGAACAACAACCGAACTAAAGTAGACTTACCCGAGCCCGAAGGTCCAACCACCGCGAGCTTTTTTCCCGCTGGAATAGTAAAGTTCACTTTTTTCAGAATCTGCCGGTCATCATTGTAGTGAAAGTCGACATCCTTAAATCGTACTTCCCCTGCTGTAACTTCAAGCTCTGTGGCGTCTTCACTATCCAGAATTTCCGGTGTTCTCCCCATCAGCTTAAGCACCAGATCCATATCGGCCAGTGAGTACTGTAGTTGCCGATAGACTGACCCTAAAATACTCAGTGGAATAAATAATTGCAGCATGAGTGTGTTGATCAACACCAGATCACCAATAGTAATATCCCCTGCTGCTACCTGCCTGGCGGAGAGAATCATTATGACAGTCACACCAACTGTGACGATCATTCCCTGACCAAAGTTAAGTGCCGACAGGCTGATCTGCGTTTTAAGGCCTGCACCCTGCCACAGTTCCAGTTTATCGTGATAGTAACTGCGCTCCATCTCTTCGTTATTGAAATACTTGACAGTTTCATAGTTAAGCAGGCTATCAATGGCACGACCGTTTGCTTCACTTTCGAACTTGTTCATCTTGTGACGAAAGCCCATGCGCCATTTGCTCATGACGAGCGTGAAGATCACATAGGCTGCAACTGTCACCAATATCACACCCATTAATGCCCAGTCGTAACGCACCAGT
>CAZQKJ010000340.1:0-4554 GCA_964593315.1 uncultured Granulosicoccaceae bacterium | reverse complement strand
GTACACTGGATTGTTGTTAAAGGTGTTTCAGGTTAATCAGTTCATCTATTGAGTTGCTGTAATGCACGCTTGAGATCCGCCAGGTTGGCAGTGCAGTCTCCCTCGATTTTGAAGTCTGCCATATCATCTGCACGGGTTTTTCCATTGTTGATTATCGCAATCGGGATGGAGGCTTCGTGTGCTGCACGACAGAATCTGAAGCCAGAATAGACCATCAGTGAAGTGCCGATACAGACCAGTACACCACTTTGTAGAACACGATCCCTGCAGAGCATGACTCGCTCTTTTGGGACATTGTCGCCAAAGAACACAACGTTTGGCTTGAGAACACCATTGCAGCGCTGACAATTCGCAATCTTGAATTTTTGAATGTGTTTATCGTCTATTAGCGCGTCACCGTCTGGCGCGCTGATGGCATCGAGCTTGATGAAATCCGGATTACATTGCTCAAGCCGTGTTTGTAAAAATTGCCGTGAGGTTAAGTCTCCGCACTCGATACAGATAACTTCTGACAAGTTGCCGTGTAGTGCAATGGTATTATTGTGGCCACATTGTTGATGCAGTCCGTCAACGTTCTGGGTTATGACGGGTGAGTCGCCGTGATTTTCGCGTATCCAGTTAATGTCATGGTGCACCGTGTTCGGGGTTGCTTGTGAAAATGCGGGCCAGCCAAAGAAACTCCTGCACCAATAGCGCTGGCGAATTTTTTCATCTGCCCTGAATGCCGGCCCCTCTACCGGTTTGCTGTGAACCCAATTGCCGTTGGCATCTCTGTAGACGGGCAGGCCGGAGGCAACGCTAATGCCGGCGCCGGTCAACAAGGTAATATTTTGCGATGACCTGATCAGCTCTGCCAGTTGATTGATACTGAAGCTTCTATTTGAATCGAGCAATGCCGTCTCTGCAATTCTGTAACAAGCCGCGTTGATTCGATGCTCTTGAAAAAAACTCCTCAACATTTTCACGGGTACATTGGCTTTGGTACCAAACAGAGTGGCCCATACCGGCAATATTTGTTGATTCTTTGTTGCGAAATATTTTTGTCGTATTGGCTACATCAGCCTTACTGATCACCGGATCCAGATCACCGGTAATGATCAGGGTCTCCGGGTTGAGCACTGCGGTGTTTTTTAGTGGACGGGTGCCGATATCCCATTCTTTACAGGCGAGACGCTCTGCTTCTCTGATCAGTTTGGTGGCGGCTGAGTAACTCTGCTGGCGTGCGGGGTTTCTTTGTAGAAATTGCTGCTCGAGTGGTAAGCGCTCTTTGCAATGTACTGTCCAGCTCAATGCGTCTGCAAATTCAAGATCGCTGCTTGCGTACCAGTAGTCTTCCGCTATGGGTATAAGAGCATTAACGTTATTGGAATTCAGCTGATCAATAACCCGTGGAATGTCAGCAATATGATAGTTGTTGTAGGCTGCAACAACCAGCATGTCGAGTAAGGTGTGGTCATTGACAATCAGCTTTCTGGCTACCGGGCGGGTATCTGTATCAACCACCTTAACTCTGATAGTCAGTGGTTTTTCTCTGGTCTTATCGATAATGGCTTGAAATTTATCTTTGATATTTTTGTACTTGTTACTGCAGCGGCGAGTTGACTCGCACAAAGTGAGAACTCTTGTAATGGATGCCTTTGAGGATTCAAGTGTGAATGGTTCCTGGTAGTCCATGGGTACCGGGGAGTCGAGCACGATACGATCAAAGGTATCGGGCTTGAGTTGTTCCATGGCTTGAACAATGACGGTGGCGTATGAGGTTGCAAGCGTGCCCCAGGTCGAATAGGGCAGCGTATTGATAATTTCTAGAAAATCTCTCGCAGACTGGTAGGTATCAAAGTCGGTGAGATTGACACCTTGTTGTACCAGCCGCTGGTGGCATTTGGCAATCGCCTGACTGTAAGCTGCCAGCTCATCTGCAAGCGTCAGATCTGCCACAATGCTCCATTTAAAGGCCCGAGATGTCTCAACGCAACGCAGCCCGGGCCTCGCGAAACCGGCGCCTCGTTGATCGACTATAATAATGTCAAAACCGGCGTCTCGCAGTCCGCGGTAGTAGCTCAGGTACTCTCCTGGTGGTGAGCCGAAACCGAAGCCCATCGAACCTCCGGGGCCGCCTCCGCCTGGAATCAAAATAGCTTTGTTGGATGCGTTGCCCGATAACGTCTGTTTGGCGATAAGTATCGGCAAGCTAATAATGCGACCGGTATCGTTATCGTGATCAGACGGCAGTTCGATAAAACCACAGGACACCTGTGGCGTGCGGTCATTAATAAAATCGATGCAATCGGCCAGTGTGAAACGGGTGTCAGTCAGTAATGGCCCAGAGCCGTCTGCTGCAGCATGGCTGCACAGCAGCAAAACTGAGAGCTTTATAAGCAGAGTGAATTGTCGGGCGATATTCAAAAAAACCTCTCAACGCAGTCATGTGTCACGGTGGCATTGGCTTGTAGTATTCACCGTCGCTTTGGTAAGTCGTCACAGAGACGATACTACTATTGTACCGATAACAACCGGCACACGTACCGCCATTTAAATTTGATTCACCACTCGAGAGATACAGTAAGTCGTGACCGCAAAGTTTCAAGTGTTTCCGGGATTTAGCCATACGCTGGGTGCAACCTGGGATGGGGCGGGAGTCAATTTCGCGCTTTTCTCGGCACATGCTGAACGCGTTGAATTGTGTATCTATGATCCTACCGGGCGCCGAGAGCGTGCGCGCGTAACGCTGTCTGATTGCACCAATCAGATATGGCACGGATATCTGCCTGATGTGGTTCCTGGGGATTGCTACGGCTACCGCGTGTATGGCCCGTACGATCCTGCCAATGGTCAGAGGTTCAATCCCAATAAACTGGTCATAGACCCTTATGCAAAACAGCTGAAAGGTAACGTCAAGTGGTCGGATACGCATCTTGCTTACCGCAGTAGCAGCCCGCGTGAAGATTTGTCTTTTGATCGACGCGATAATTCCCGCGGCATGCCAAAAGGTGTTGTGGTAGACCCTGCCTGTGTCTGGGGCGATGATCGACGTCCGAATATCCATCCATCTGACAGTGTGATTTATGAAGCTCATGTCCGGGGTCTGACCATGCAGCATGAGGCGCTCGATGAATCGGTGCGCGGCACCTTTGCAGGCCTGGGCGATGCGGCCATTATTGAATACCTTAAATCGCTTGGCATCACATCAATCGAGCTCTTGCCGGTACATCACTTTGTCGATGACAGATTTCTGGTGGATAAGGGTTTAAAAAACTTCTGGGGATACAGCACGCTCAACTTTTTTGCGCCGGAGCAACGCTACTTTTCCGGTAACGGGGATCTTACTGAAGTGCGTCAGATGGTGCGCAAGCTGCACGATGCAGGCATAGAAGTCATTCTTGATGTGGTCTACAACCACACATGTGAAGGCGATCACCGCGGCCCGTCTTTATCTTTCAAGGGAATCGATAACCATTCGTACTACAGGTTGCTGCCGGACAATCCACGTTACTATATTAACGACACTGGCTGTGGTAACACTCTAAATTTAAATCATCCCCGTGTATTGCAAATGGTGATGGATAGTTTGCGCTACTGGGTGACAGAGATGCACATTGACGGTTTTCGGTTTGATTTGGCATCTTCACTGGCACGTGATGCCGATGGTTTTAACACGCGTTCCGGGTTTCTCGTGGCAGTGGGTCAGGATCCGGTGCTCAGTCAGGTGAAGTTAATTGCTGAGCCCTGGGACATTGGCCCGGGTGGTTATCAGCTAGGCGGGTTTCCTGCCGGATGGTCTGAATGGAACGATAAATATCGCGATACCGTGCGCCGCTACTGGCGTCGGGATGAAGGCATGCTGCCAGAGTTTGCGTCCAGGGTATTTGGTTCCAGCGATTTATTTAATCACAGCGGGCGCGGCTTATCGTCCAGTGTGAACTTCGTCACTACTCATGACGGTTACACTTTGATGGATACAGTATCTTACCGTGAGCGTCACAATCTCGATAACGGTGAAGAAAACCGTGATGGTCATGATGCTAACTACAGCGACAACTACGGAATAGAGGGGCCTACAGATGATCCCTCGGTCAATGCTTTTCGTACTCAGCAACGTCGCAACATGATCGCCACAATTTTGCTCTCGCAAGGTGTGCCGATGCTACTTGCCGGTGATGAAATGGGCCGCACGCAGCGTGGCAACAACAATGCCTATTGTCAGGACAACGAAATAAACTGGGTTGACTGGTCGTTGCTTGAGAAAGACGCATCCTTCCATGAGTTTGTAAAATCTGCGTTAACACTTCGGCGTACAGAGCCGCTTTTACGCCTGCGCGAATTTACCGGTGGTGAACAGGATCGAGTGACTGCGAGTTGGCTTGATCCGGCCGGGCAAGTAATGACAGATAGTCAATGGAATGAATCATTTGCGCGCTGTGTAGCGCTGTTGTTATCCGATAAATCAGGCCTGGCAGAGGGGGCATCACGGCATCTTTTTATTGTGTTCAACGCAAGCGCAGATGCGGTTCCCGTCAGTATTCCCAAGGTAGAGGGTGTGCCCGGCTGGCAGCT
>CAZQKJ010000339.1:0-4554 GCA_964593315.1 uncultured Granulosicoccaceae bacterium | reverse complement strand
GGTCTGGTCATCGTTGCTCTGAGCTGTTACCAACAGTATCCACAGGATACGCGACTTGCTCTGGAGATATCAAAGCCTGATAGTCTGGCGACCTGTATTGAGTTTTCACGTTAGAATAGAACGGTATCCTCATCAGGAGATACTCAAAAAATAAGAGAAATTAATGCCATCACAAGTGGATTTCTACTACGACTACGGCAGCCCTGCAGCCTACCTGGCCTGGACACAGCTCCCGGCGCTGTGTAAGCAGTATCAGGCAACTTTGATGTATTGCCCTGTTTTGTTGGGTGGCGTATTCAAAGCGACCGGTAACTCGACTCCGGCTCTAATTGAACCCAAAGGCAAATGGTTATTCGACGATATCGCACGCTATGCTGATCACTATGGCGTACCATTTACTATGAACCCGTTTTTTATTGTCAACTCAATGGCAATGATGCGCGGTGCAATCTGGGCCCAAAATACCGGAGTACTTCCACAATACAACAAGGCCATGTTTGATGCGACATGGGTCGATGGCCTCGACACCTCCAAACCGGAGGTCATAGCTTCTGCTATGCGCAAAGCACAGCTTGATAGCAGCGCAATGCAGCAAGCTATAAGAGACGATGCAATAAAAAAACAACTAATAAAGGCCACCACTGCTGCTGTAGATCGCGGCGTCTTTGGTGCGCCTACAATGATCGTCAACGGTGAGTTTCACTTTGGCCAGGATAGACTGGATTGGGTTGAAAGATCATTGGCTGCAAGCAGTCTTTGATGGACTCCTTTGTACATGACAGTAGCATCAGATACAGTGATTGAGAACTTGCCAGTTGCCCATTAATTACGTGCTTTGTAGTAGGTGTCTTTATGAGTAATCAGTCCTCCTTTGAAAGTCAGAATATCCACGCTTAAAAAATCCTGTACTTCACCAGACTTAAGCTTTGCCACCCGACGATACTCACACAGTGCCTTGTTGCCCGATATATGGCAGTCAAGTGTCTCCCAATGCACGTTCTCGACATTGTCGAATAGCCCTGAAAATACCGTATGTATAGCAGCCTTACCCGCAAAACGTTTGCCGTGAATATCAGGACCTGCGGCATGATCGAATGTGGCATCGTCCGCAAAAAACTCCATGACAGCATCGATATCATTATTGTTGAATGCATCGCCGATGGCATCTACCAGTTCTTTCGTTACTTCAGTCATGTATCTACCTGTATTGTGCTAGCTCATAAGCGCTAGTGTTTTCTTAAAAAACAAGCTCTGCGGATCAGCCAACGTTAAGCTCATCAAAGTGATCAACATCCGGCACAAAGTAGATTTCCAAAGATCTCTCACGGGTTGAAAATTTCTCACAGTACATTTGCGCCTGACGATGAAATTCATCGGTTTCCGCACCACCCACCACAACTAACTGTGGCGCGTTAGTTACCGGTGGATGGTTGAGCATCGGACTTTGTGATTCTGCCTCCGCCTCATCCATCTGGATACCGGCGTTTAATCCTGCCGTCAATCGCACAGGCTCGAGCAGACTTAACGGAGAAACCGGTATGCCTGCATAAATAAGTTCTTTGGGTAAATCGCGGGCGTACTGGCTCCAGTCAGTACCCATCATCATCTCGGTTATGTGACCACCGGCTGAGTGCCCCATAATAGTAATACGCTGCCTGTTAAGGGAAAGCTCTTCCGCCTGACGATATATCGCTGCGATCGCTTCTCTGCACTGTTCTGAAATTTTAGTTAATGATACCGACGGACACAGATCGTAACCTGCCACTACCACATTAGCGCCAGCGGCTACGAATGGCTGTGCCAGAAAACTGTATATAGATTTATCACCGCGCTGCCAGTATCCACCGTGAAAGTACACCAACACCGGAGCGGAGTGGTCACCACAGCTAAATACATCAAGCTTTTGTTTCTCACCCTCACCATAACGGATGTCGAGCGTGCAATTCAGTACAGCACGGGCCTCTTCACTACGCTGTATCCAGTCAGGAATCACTGTTTCTTCATAGTCAGGCCTGCCCAGGCGCAAGTTGTATTGGCTTTCAAATTCATCTGCCGTGAATCGCAGGTGATAGCTCAGGTGATCAGTCATGGTTATTCCCCTTCATCAGCGCAGGCTTCTTCCAGGGCCCGCCATTCATCGGGGTTGGTGCCAAAGAAGCGCATTACGTGTTGTTGATAGGCAGGACGTTCGCACAACCTTGCATACCAGGCTTCCAGATTAACAAGCTTTGGTCGGCGCGATTCCACATTCAGATAGCGGTATACCACAGCACCCAATGGTATATCACCCATACTAAACAGATTGCCTGCAATATAATCTCTGTCAGCCAGGTGGCGGTCAAGTAAGCCGAGCACACTAGCCGCCTCATCTGCGTAGACTTTCAACTTGGATTCTTCACGTGCGGCTGGCTCGGTGCGTACAGTGGCAAAAAACATCTGTATCACCGGTGGAAAGGCACGCGTACCGCTCCATTCCATCCATTGGTCTGCCAATGCCCTTTGATAAAGGTCATTCGGATACAAAGTGCCAGGTGCATATTTGGAACATAAATAGCGCACAATGGCATGTGATTCCCATAGCACAAAGTCACCATCGCGAATGACAGGTATCAAACGGTTTGGATTCATCGCTGCAAATTCGGGCGTATCAAGCTGACCAAAACTGCCACCAGCAAGCTTCAGTTTGTAGTCAACACCACACTCTGCAGCTGCCCAGATAACCGGAATTACATTGGAGGAATAGGGTCTGCCCCATATCTCAAGCATTAGATTACGCTCTATTTAGTGCTACTGATTCTGTACCAAAGTGTGGCACAACGTGCTCGAAGAGCCTTTCCCAGCTGGCCAGAATTTTCCTGTAGGGCACACCGGTATACTGTTGCATCAAAACCAGGTGATCAAGGCCTATGGTATCAACTCGTTCTTGAAAACGCTCAATGACATAATCAACTGAACCCACAACAATAATCCCGCGCTTGTTGAGAAAATCAAACCAGTCTGATTGCTCGTCTTCTGCGGTCATTTTTTCATCAACATCCAGATAGCCGTTTTTAGTCCACTCACCGGCCGGGCGTGAGCCCCCTAAGAATTCATAATACGCATTGATTGCCGGGCGTATAGTGCTGACCGCTTCTTCCATAGACTCACCTACATAAAACGCCACACACACGCCTACTCCTTCTCCCAGCTTTGCTTCAAACCCACGCGCTTTTGACAAAGATTGCCGATAAGGCTCCCAACAGGCTAATGTACGTTTAGGTGCAGACGACATTGAAATGACACCTTGACCTTGCGACGCTGCTATATCGTGTGCCGGTGGTGCATTTGACATCAGCCAAACGGGTGGGTGTGGATCCTGATAGGGTCTTGGGTGCAAATACATAGCCTTGTATTCACCATCTTCAGCATGGTAACGCGGATCTAATGGTTCGAAGAACCGATTGGTCTCTTTCCAGCCAGGCACAGGAAACTGATAGAACTCACCATTATGGGTAAAAGCATCCGTTGTCCATGCTTTTAGAATGATATCCAAAGACTCCAGGTACAAGCGCATAACCTTGTTGTTATCGCGACGGTCTGCGTCAATGTTAAATTGAATGGTTGCACGTTCGTTAATGCCCTTAGCCACTCCAAAATCAACTCTGCCCAGTGACATGTTATCAAGCATTGCTACATCTTCCGCCACACGCAAGGGATGCCAGTCGGGTAAAACCACGGGACAGGTGCCCACCCGAATCTTGTCAAAACGAGCTGCCATGTGTGTGCACATTTGAATGGGATTGGGCGGCGCATTCATATACCCGTTGTGGGCAAAATGATGCTCGGTAAACCACGCTGTGGTAAAACCCGCCTGTTCTGCCAGACCAGTCTGTTCCCGCATCATGTCAAGTGATTGCGTCCACGGGATAGTTTCACCCGGACTAAAATTCGGAATTAGATCGAAACGCATTATTCACCCTCTGGTCAATAGGTTGTCGCAAGATAAAAATGAGTTGTCAATAGGTGTGTCGTTTATCAACAATCAGATAACCTGTATCTGATAGAGAATGGCAATAGAAACTACTGCGTACGCTGAGGACCAATAGTATGAATAAGGAACCACTTCGCAAGATCAGCACAGATGAAATTAAGCAATTTCACGATGAGGGCGTCATCTGCCTGGCGGGCATGTTCGATCAGGATTGGATAGACATTCTCATAAATGGACTGAATAAAAACTGCGAAGACCCTACAGATCGATCTCGGGTCTGGGATCGTGATGCAGAGGGACGGACTATGTTCTGGGATAGTCAAGCATGGCAACGCATTGAGGAATACCGACAGTTTGTTTTTGATTCACCCGCTGCAGAAATTGCAGGGCAATTAATGCAGGCAAAGCATATCAATTTCTTTTTTGATGCCGTGTTTGTTCGATCGGCTGGCAGCCAGTTCGAAACACCGTGGCATCAGGACGAACCTTACTGGTCAGTAGAGGGCTATGATACATGCACCATCTGGATGCCACTGGTGCCGGTAAAACATGATAATGCGCTTGCCTTTGTTCCAGGTTCTCAT
>CAZQKJ010000338.1:0-4574 GCA_964593315.1 uncultured Granulosicoccaceae bacterium | reverse complement strand
AGTGTAGACACCGGCGTCATCAGCACTGGCACTGAGTTGAATGTTGCTTCGAGTGCCGTCTGGTGATGTCAGTGTTGCCTCAACCTGAGCGTTAGACAACGGATTGAATTCTTCGTCAAAAAGACGAGTAGCCAGGCTTACCTGTGTTTCATCGCTGTAGATCTGGCGCTCGCTGGTGATCTGCATTTGTTGTGGTGCACTGGCTGCTATCGATTGCAGTAACTGCCGCCAGAATGTTTCGTGATTCTGGTTCTCGGAGGGCATTTGCATTTGCCAGCGCCAGGTGCCACTGGTAGCCAAAAGATAAGTGTTGCCTGCTCCGTAACGCTGGTGTGTAAGCAACGGATACGTCTGGTTATCGACCTCCGCATTCAGCAGTACGTTTGCTCCGGGTTTAACGGCGCCAGTCATTTGAAAATCGGCAAGTTCCGGCAACAGTGACCACAGCGTACCGTTTTCGGTTGGATCATTAACAAAGCGGGTGATAGGGGATTGTTTGCCCGCGCTGGTCAGTGTGGCTTTGGCGTGAGCGCGGTTAAAGGTTTTACTGTTAAGGTTTCCAAGTGTGACTGGCAGGGTTCGAGCCAGTGGGCTGCTTTGCCAGCCACCATCGGCCAACGCATGGTCGCCAGCCAGCATCATCAGTGTGCCGCCGCGTTCGGAAACGTAGTCGTGCAGTAGTTGTTGCTGCACAGAGTTCATAGAGACAGACTCTACATTGCCGATGATAACGGCATCATAATCATAGAGTTCGGATTTGGTCTCTGGAAAACCATTGGCATGCTGCGAAGGATCAGTGATCCCCTGTCGGTAAAATTTATTGGGTGTGGTACGCAGAATGGTGACCAGTGATATACCTGGTGCCTGATGTATGGCACGGCGGATAAATTTGTACTCCCATCGGGGCTCGCCCTCAAAATAGAGAATCTTGCGCGTTTGATCCTGAACCTGCAGCAGTCGTTTGCGACTGTTGTTACCGGGTGATATATCACTGGCTCGTGCTTCTGCTTCAAATCGTAGTTCTTTGATGCCTGCATCGGCCGCGTCTATGTCAATATCTATGTTGGTCTGTCCAGGTTTGCCTGACAGTTCTTGTTCGTGGATCGCGATGATGTCTTCACCTGAGTACACCTTGACGCGCAATGCTGTTTCATCGCCGTGTTGTACAGTCACTCTGGCACTTTGCACAGACCCCGGCATCGCCACGGAAGGCATATCTACATCTGTCACTTCTGTATCGTTGGGCAGAGCAGTTTGACCGACGCCAATGGTATGAACCGGTACGTTGTAGCTGGCTATCTTGTTCCAGAAATCGGTATTGATTGTGTCGGAGTTGTCGCTGCCGTCTGAGGTTAGTAACACAGCGACCAGTGGATTAACCCGGGCTTGATCGAGTACGTCTGTGAGTGCACCGGCTATGTTACTGCGTTGATCAAAACCCTGTGGGGGATCGACATCTGGTAGTTCGTCTACCCAGTTAAGTTCACTGCCGAACAAGGACTTATTGACGGTAAAGTGTTGTTCGAGTGATGGAATCAAATTGTCAGACAGTGCATCGATAGCAGCGCTAAAACGGCTTTCGCCTTCAGATTCGATCTGCATGCTGGCGGAGGAATCCAGTAGCGTGACCACTGAGTTCTCACCTGCGCTAATGCTCTCGACCTTGAGTGTCGGTTGCCAGATCAATGTGAGGATAATGGCGGCGATCGATGTTTGCAGTGCCCACAGTGTCGATAACTTTTCAGCTGCCAGCTGTGATTTTTGACGCCACAAACTGAAACCCAGGAAAACTGCGGCAAGAAGAATCAAGGCTGCGAGTAACCACGGGCTCAGTGCTGATGCAAAGCCCAGTTGCCCGGCATCAAAATCTGCTTTTGGATGGTTGAGTAACCAATTAAACATGGGTGCTATCGGGTCCTTCAGCTATCGGACAGGGCAAGCGGGTGCAATGTATCCCGGGTTTGGTCATTGACCATGTTTCTGCGGTGGCAGGTACTGGAGCGGCGGAGGGTGTAATACGAGGCATCCTTGTTAGTGTGTCATCGATTGTAAAACAGTGTTGATAGCAAAGAGGTAAGCCACAACAGAACTGTGCCCGGGGTGCTCTGCGTGTTCCCGGGCATCACCAGGATTCATAGTAAAGTTGATGGCTGCCATAACGCGATCATTGTCTTCGAGTATACCTCGCCCGTGAGGGATATTATCGATACGTTTCCAAGTTCTACCCGCACGTAATGGACGCGGGGCAGGGAGTGGTTGATTGAATTATGGCTGTTTAGCGTAATCATAGAACACACGAATTAATCACCGCCGTGACGGGATACAAAGCAAACTCTTTCAGATCGTCGATCATATTGATTGGCATATTAAGTAACACTGCGCCCGAAGTTGAATAAGCGAGATAATGCTGTGCAATTATGCCGCCGGAAACCAGCCGCCAGGCTGGCGCTTGTTCAGGCACGGGCCAACCGGTGCCGAAGTGGTGTCACGGTTGGCGCTATGCTGACAGAGTATCGTAATCTCCAGTGCCCTTTTCTGCTTGGGGGTGGGAGCAGTAAGGTGGTCTTCGCCAAGTTTTGTGACCACCTCCGATCTCGAAAGTTGCGATTTCTCAGCATGAAAAATGTCATTTCGTCAATAATATGACGATTGATGATGGGGTGATTGCGCGGTCGAGGGCGCGCGACAATTCCAGCACGTGTCCAGGTTTACAGGTTGAGCAGTCGCTCGACCAATGTATTGAGCTGGCAGTGTACAATTCAGCGAAAATTACAGGTGAGTTTAATGTCGACGATTGCAATTATCGGTGGTACCGGAGTCAGTAGCATGCCCGGGCTCACCTTTAAGACCCGTGAAATGGTGCGCACCATCTATGGCGCACCATCGAGCCCGCTGATACATGGCCAGATTAACGGTACTGATGTGATTTTTCTGGCAAGACACGGAGGGCACCATACGATTCCGCCGCATATGATCAACTACCGCGCGAACATTAAAGCACTGCAGGAAGTCGGTGTGAGTCATGTGATCGGGTTGGCAGCGGTGGGTGGAATCACAGCGGACTGTGCTGAGCGCTGTATCGTTATTCCGGATCAGATTATTGACTACACCTATGGGCGCGCGCATACGTTTCATGGTGCCAAGCACAATAAGTTTGAGCACATCGATTTTGCTGAACCCTATTCGGAGCAAATCAGAGATCAGCTGGTGAGCGCAGGCAAGGCTTTGAAACTACCATTGGTTGAGCAGGGTGTTTATGGCGCTACTCAAGGTCCGAGACTCGAGACGGCAGCAGAGATAAAACGCCTGGAGCGTGATGGGTGTACGATAGTCGGAATGACGGGTATGCCTGAGGCATCCCTGGCTCGTGAACTCGGAATCAACTATGCCTGCTGTGCAATGGTCGTCAATCGTGCTGCGGGTAAAGTGCCAGCCGGTATCAGCTTCAGTGACATTGAAAAGAATCTCAAAGGTGGCGTCGACAACATACAAAAACTGATTGCTGAAGTTCTCAAGCGCGGTTTATAGTTTGCGCATCTGGCCCAACTCTTGATGCCGAGTCTTCCTGAATTTACCGGGCTGGAGCCCGGTGGACTCCGTAGTTAATAACCCCCGTAGTTAATAACCCCCGTAGAGTTAATAGCCCTTGTTGCGATCAACTGAGTCAGGTATGACTCCGCGTTCAATGAACTGATCCAGATTGTGTGCGGCAAGCTCTGCTGCGGTGCTGATTGTCGTTGGTGCTGATATATGTGGTAGAACAGTGACCTGTGTATGTGACCACAGATCACTGTTGACCGGTAATGGTTCTGTGCTAAATACATCCAGCACTGCATGATCGATATGGTGATCGTTCAGAGCAACCAGTAGATCCTTTTCATTGACTATCGGGCCGCGCGCAAAGTTGATAATTGAAGCGCCAGACGGTAAAGCCTGCAGTACGGCTTGGTTAAAAAGATTGTGCGTGTTATTGGTTAGTGGTAGCAAAATAACGGCAATATTGGTCAAGGCAAGAATGCTCTCAAAGCCCGATGGGCCGCTGTATGTTTCGATGTTTTCGATTGATTTTTCACTCTGGCTCCAGCCGCGAACAGTAAAGCCGTTTTGTTGTAACCTTAGCGCGGCTCGTGTGCCGAGCTTGCCCAGCCCGAACACACTGATATGGCAGTCTTTTGGCTGTGCAAGTGTAAGCTGTTTCCATTGCTTTGCGTTTTGCAGGATTTTGTAGTCGGGCATTTTACGGTGCAGATAAAGACACCAGGCGAGTACTGCCTCTGACATGGTTTCCGCCATTTGCGGATCTGTCAGTCGTACAATCCTGATCTGTGGATTGATATCAGCATCGAGCATATTCTCTACACCCGCCCACAGGCTTTGAATCCATTGAAGCCTGGGTAGTGATTGGATGGCGGCGTCTGTCGGGTTGGCAACAATCGCTGCCACAGCCTGCTGTTTTTGCTGCTGTGACAGCGCTTCAAGTGGTTGTAATTCAAATTGTGTGCTCCGATCATTGATCGCTGCGATCCATTCGTCTCGCTCTTTGCTGTCGATTTGTCCGGTAAAAGGGATAATTG
>CAZQKJ010000337.1:0-4577 GCA_964593315.1 uncultured Granulosicoccaceae bacterium | reverse complement strand
ATCTTAAGGATCGGAGTATTGGCCTTTGCCAGAACATCCGGTTTTTCTAAGGGTGAGTTGCTTTCAGTCGGCGTGGCGCGCGTTGGTGTGGCAAGAACCGGAACGCTCTGTTTCAGCACCGGTGGGGTGGTAGCGGCTGGCGTGTTGTCTACAGACGTCGGGTCAAAATCATCTGACTCCATTTGTGGTGTGTAGTTAGTGACCCGGTTTCTACCACCTTCCTTGGAGACATACAGTGCTTTGTCAGACTGCTCCACCATTTCACTGGGGTTGCTGGCGTTCGCATGAATTGAAGCGACACCAAAACTTGCAGTGATCTGGCACTTATCCAGAAAGTTTGCGCCAACACCATGTTCGATAGTGGCGCGAATTTGCTCGGCGATTTCAGCGGCCTGAGCCAGTGGAGTATCCGGTAACACAATACAAAATTCCTCACCGCCAAAACGGCCGACAAGATCATTGGGACGAGCGTGATCGGCTAGTACATCCGCCAGGTATTTAATTACATCATCACCAACACCGTGACCGTGGGTATCGTTGACCGATTTAAAATGATCTATATCAGTCATGATACAAGTGAGCTCGTCGCGGTTCTGACGTGCTTCTTCAAACAGTGAGTCAAACCCACTGAAGAATGACCGGCGGTTTAGTGATCCGGTTAGCGGATCTCGTGTTGCCAGGTATTCAAGCTCTTTGTTTTGTCGGGTGATTTCAAGTTGACTGGTTTCAAGTTTTATCAGTGCGTTTTGCAGCTCTGCATTTTTAATTTCGACTTGAGTAATGTCATTGAAAGTCACCAGGGCACCGCGCACTTCATTGGCGTTGGCGATAATCGGAGTGGCATTGACGGTGAAAGTCGAGATCTGTTCGTAGCCGGTATTGAGTCTTACGGTGGCTTTGGGTGATATATCTCCACCGTGTAGCAGATCCTGCCACGGTAGATTCTCGCCTTCTTCCAATTGCCATTTGAGGTTTTTGCAGTTCTGACCTGCGAGCTCTTCCGAGGCTATGCCGGTTGTTTTTGCAAATTCTTCGTTAGAGAAAACAATCTCACCGTCTCGACCGATGATCAGCAATCCTTCTGCAAGTGTATCGAGCGCCTTTTTGACTCGTTCTGGTATAACCGCGTCCGGGTCCAGCTCACGTAAGGTTCTTTTCAAAAACATGCAAAAAGCAAAGAAACCTGATATCGCCACAAAAGCGATCACAGAGACGAACGATGCTCTTCGGTCGAGCAAACTCAAGCCTTCGTTCACGCCTGCAAATCGAATCTCTACAGCAGCAGTTTGATTCTCGCCTTCGAATAGGGGTATCTGAATCTGAGTTAAGGTGGGACCATCTCCAGGTTTTAGGGTCCAGTTGCTCTCATGGCTGCCATAGGCGTCTACGAATGTGCCGTCGGCTCTGCGAACTGCAACCGATTTGACCATGCTGTTGCGTTGTACCGTATTGCGTAACAACTCGGATATTTCAGCGCTGCCATTGCCGTCGCTGTTCTCCATTTCCATAGCAATGTGCACGGCCAGCGTTTCGACAACGAACTTGCGTTCAGCCGTGCGCGAATTGTTGTTGTCAGGGAATAGGCCAAGAAACTCACTGGCAAGCAATATCGAGATGACAAGCATCACCATGCTAAAGCTAATCCTGAACAAGGGAGAGCGTAGGAATTTAGTCAATTTGGTACGCCGCGTTACTGCACATTTTATTTATGCCCTTTTGGGCGTCCTATCGAACGCAGTTTTTCATGTTATGTTGGTTAATGAGACCAGGTTTTAAACCGCAAACCAGGGTACTGTTTCCGGCAGAGTCATGCTGGCCACAATGCTTTGTTCTTTAGTACTGTGTTTTATCGCCGGCTCAAAAGAACCGGCTTTAACTTACTCTTGTATAAAGTCGAGGCTGCAGCGTATGCCACTGGGTATTCTTAGTCCCGAGTTAGGCAGTGACAGCATCACACCAAAAGTACCGCTCGCAGCATCTGCAACGCGATCAACACTGGTAACTACCGCCACATGCGGGTTGTCATTTTCGGTCGCGATATCCAGTGAGATCTCGGCTTTCATCCCCGGCTGAATAGTATTCATTTGTTCAACTGGCAGGATCAGTTCTACGTGTAGTGGATCAAGGTTTGCGATTCTATAGACAGGCTCGGCTTCAATGTATTCGCCTATTGACTTGTATTTCTCAATGATCACACCACTGATCGGGCTGCGAATGGTGCGTCTTTCAAGTGCCTGGCGAGCCCGCTCTGCCTCGAGGTGGGCAATGCGCTTGTTATCTTCTTCCTGCATGGCTTGTAGTTGCGCGATATAGGTCTCGGTTTTCACCTTGTCCATATCCTGAGCTGAAATTGTCGACTCGTTGAAGAGCTTTTGATTTCTTCTCTGTGTGCGTTCGCCAAATGCAGCGTTCTCACGACGTAGATTCAAGCTGGTGTTGATCTCGGCTCGTGCGGCGGCCAGTTCGAGCGTTGCAAGTTCAACTCTTGAGTCCAGCTGAGCGACTACCTCGCCTTTAGAGACAAAGTTGTTTCGATCAAAATAGAGTTTATCGACAAGACCCGGCACACTACTGCCAAGCTCGACCACTTCGCTGGGCTCTATCAAACATCCCATTGTCGAGTCTTCAACATCAGCGAAAATAGAAGCGCTGTCATTGGCAAGCCCTGAAAAGGAAATCAGTGCCAGGGCGGCAACGTGTATGCTTTGAGTTATTAGTTTCATTTCTAGTTCCGGCGTTTAAATTAAAACGGGAGTTTGTTAAGTAGCAACTGTCTGGCGCTGCGTAACCATTGGAGAGCCAGTGCTTCTCGTCCATGGTCGACTCTCACATAGGCGCGAGTACCAAGACCACTTGTAATACTGTTTTCAGGTAGTGCGAGATCAAGCTGAAAAACCTTGTTCACGGCAGTAGTACCCTTGTTATCCGTTGTATCGACTGCGATATCCCCACCACCTGCGGCGCCGAGAGCTCGACTCGGTAGAGCGAGGCTGCCAGCGGGCGTCTGTCTGAGTATGTCTGCCGTCATAGCCTTACCCGGTTGTTCTGCGAGGCGTACAGAGACCTGCCTTACCTGTTTTGCGAATAGTCCTACAGAGGTTTGCGGCACAACCACGCGAACTATTAGTTCTTCCGGGTTGACAACATAGCCGACTGCTTCACCTTTTTTGACATAGCGCCCGATAACATTCTGTTCTTCGTGCAATACAAAGGTACCTTCGGCTGCGGCGGTGAGTGTTTGCGCCTCGCGCTCGCGTTGCAGCTCCTGGCGGTCAGCTTCGATAGTCGCTATTTCCTCCAGCGTCTGCTCAGCCTTGACTTTGTCATCAAACTTTTCCGACTTATAGCGGATTGTCAGTTCCTTTTGCTTTGCGCTCAGCACTTTTTCGCGTGCGTTGATATCCGGGTTCGCGAGTAGCATGACGCTGTTGCCGCTCTGTACCAGCTTGCCGGGCTCCGAGGTAACGTCGGTTACAAAGCCGTCTACGTCAGCGTATATCTGTGCCTGATCCGGTACCCATACAATGCCTTCGGCGTTGGTGTACAAAGAGAAGGGTATGAGTGACACAACAATCCCGATGGTCGCCGCAATTGCAGCCGTTCTGCCGATGGTGTGCATGCGAGTTCCTGTGATGGATTGATCGGTAGCCAGAAATTTAATCCCGCGGTATATCGGAAATACGATGAGTAATGCCAGTGACCACAGTGCCAGTGCAACACCGAGCACGAAGTACTTACCGGCCAGAAAAATCGCAATGACGAATGTGATGAATACCCTGTATAGCCAGGCGAGCACGCCGTAGGTTAAAAGATAGGGCCGCTCTGAATCGTCAGTAACCGGGGATGCGGAATTCGATATACCGAACAGATAGCGCTTCATCAGATAGGTGATGTACTTTGCCGAGCGACTGTACAGGTTCGGAATTTCTATCAGATCCTGCAGTATGTAGTAGCCGTCGAATCGTAGTAGCGGGTTGGCATTGAACAGCACGGTTGAGACACTGCCGATCAGAAAGGCGGATAGTGCAGCATCCCTTATTAAACCCGGTGCTACCAGGGTCCATATGATCAGCGCGACAGCAGCGAGAAACAACTCTACGATCATTCCTGCTGCACTCACAAGAATGCGTTTGTAGTTTTCCCGGAATGCCCAGGCGGCTGTGGCATCTACATAAGGTACGGGCATTAATACCAGCAGTGTTATACCCATCTCATGTACTTCGCCGCCCCAGGCCTTGACTGCATAGGCGTGTGCAAATTCGTGGAACGCTTTCATGGCGGGAAACAAAGCAACCATCAAGATCAGGTTGCGAGGTGCGAGAATGTCAGCTTTGAGTGTTGTGGTGAGTTCCTGATAGTTAACCAGTAACAACATGGCAGCGATCAGTACCACCAGTGACCAGATAACTGCGCCGCCTATCGACATCAACGGTTTTACTGCAGTGATTGATTTGTTTAGAAACCTATCTGGATCAAACAGCGGAAACCGTATTGCAAGAGGATTAAGCAATCGCTTGGTACGGGCAGCACTTTTCTCTGCCTGATTTTTGTTGAACAGTTGCTCTACGTCTGTGGGC
>CAZQKJ010000336.1:0-4584 GCA_964593315.1 uncultured Granulosicoccaceae bacterium | reverse complement strand
TCTTCGCGTCTTATATAGGCTTCTGCATTGTTGCCGAGATCAATATAGACACCACCGCGCTCAGTGCGTTTGACGATACCCATCACCAACTCACCGACTCGATCCTTAAAGGCCTCTACTACACGGGCACGCTCCGCTTCACGAACTTTTTGTACGATAACCTGCTTAGCGGTTTGTGCAGCGATACGGCCAAAGTCAACGGAGTCGATTTCATCTTCAACCCAACCACCCAGATCAAGCTCGGGGTCTTCCACCTGGGCTGCAGACAAGGTGATCTGGCGTAGCGGAAATTCCTGTTCATCATCATCCGCTACTACTTCCCAGCGCCGAAAAGTTTCGTAATCACCGGTTTCGCGATCGATCGCAACGCGACACTCAATATCTTTACCACTGCGTTTGCGCGTGGCAGATGCGAGCGCTGCTTCAAGCGCTTCAAAAATAATGTTCTCTTCAACGCCCTTCTCGTTAGAGACCGCGTCAACCACCATTAATATTTCTTTGCTCATAAGTAGCTATACCTTGCGCAAATCGCCTTCACTATTAACTTTGCTTGCAAATAAAATCTGTTATTCAAAATCGACTTAATCAAATCAGGCACTCTTCACTTGGTCACCAGGTTAGCTGAGTCTACATCTGCAACCACCAGCTCAAAGGCCTCATTATCAACCTCTACCGTGACGATTCCGTTTTCTACAGCCTTGACAGTTCCTTTGTAGTTACGTCTGCCGGTAGCGGAAACACCCATTCGCACTTTTACTGTGTTGCCCAGCTGTTGCTCGAAGTCAGCAATACTAAACAACGGGCGATCCATACCGGGTGACGACACTTCAAGACAATATTCATCGGCGATCAGATCTTCAACATCCATTGCTGCGCTGATCTGACGACTCACCGCAACACAATCATCGACTACAATGCCGGAGCGGTTAGGTCCGTCTTCACCAATGCCGACTTCGTCGCCAGTGGCCTCTCTATCTATATAGACCCTCAGCGTCAGACCCGATTCTGCCTGACCGAGAGTCGCCCCCACAAAGGTATATTCCAACCCTTCGACGATGGGAGACAAAAAATCCCAAATATTTGCTGGTGCCCTTCGCATTCTCTTCGCTTTAGCTGGCCAGCATCTGCCGAACCTGCAAACAGATTGCCGGACAAGTCCGATCCATACTCTGCAACCCCGGGGTTGCAAATATATGGATCAAACAACAAAAAGGCCCCTTAGCAGGGGCCTTTTTAATGATCCGTGGTAGCGGGGGTAGGATTCGAACCTACGACCTTCGGGTTATGAGCCCGACGAGCTGCCAGACTGCTCCACCCCGCAACTGCAATTCGCAATGATAGAAGTAGTTGCGCAAAAATACAAGCTTTTTACACATCAAAAACACGTGGGCGAAGGGCTTAGACTGTGCCTGATATCGGTGTTAACACTGGCGGAAAGCTTTGCTCGAATGAGACCAGTAGAGCGATCACAGCTCTGCCTGAATGACGATACTTAATCTTCAGGAGCGTCCCGGTTTATAGCCCAAATGCCGCAGCACAAGCTGCCATTATCAATCCCGGGAAGATCCCGAAAAAGAGGATCGCCGCGCCGTTCAGGCTCAGACCCAGCTGCACATCTATCGGGGCCAGGACTGGCTGTGGTTCGACCGGATCATCAAAGAACATGTACTTGATAACACGCAGGTAATAAAACGCACCTACCACCGAGAAAATCACGGCAATCAGTGCAAGCCAGGTGAGATCAGCTTTGACAGCAGCACTGAGTACCGCAAGCTTGGCATAGAACCCGACGGTCGGCGGCACCCCGGTCATTGAAACCAGCAGCAACATCATCACACAGGCATAGACCGGACTACGGCGAAACAAACCGCGCAGATCAGTCAGCAATGTCACTTCAACGCCCATGCGTTCCATCGCCAGAATGACGCCGAATGCCCCCATACTGGTGAATGAATAAGTGATCGCATAAAACATTGCTGCCGAGTAACCTTCATGACTGCCGGATAGCACACCCAGCAGGATAAATCCGACATGCGAAATAGTTGAGTAGGCAAGCATGCGTTTGATAGACACCTGCGCAAGGGCGATCAGATTGCCGATCACGATTGACAGCAGAGCCAGCACGATCAACATTCCCTGCCAGCTGTTATGCGCCGTTGCGAGGCCATCGATCAGAAAACGGATCGACAAGGCAAACGCTGCGATCTTTGGTGCCGCAGATATATAGAGTGCCACCGGTGTTGGCGCGCCTTCATAGACATCAGGTACCCACATATGAAACGGCGCTGCGCCAAATTTGAACGCGATGCCCACAACCAGAAACGCCAGACCGAACATAGCAGCAGTACTGCCCTGCCCACCGGTAGACAAACTGTTAGATATCGCTGCAAAGTGCAGGCTACCGGTCGCACCGTAGATCATTGAGATGCCGTAGAGCAAAGCACCGGAGGCAAGCGCACCCAGCACAAAATACTTCATTGCAGCTTCAGCGGATTTTTCATCGGTTCTTCTGAGAGCCACCATCGCGTATAGAGACAGCGACAGCAGCTCAAGACCCAGATACAAAGTCAGCATGGTATTCGATGACACCATGATCATCATGCCAAGCACACCGCTGAGCGCCAGTGTGTAGTACTCACCATGGGGTATTTTGTGGTTACTGACGTAGTCGCGCGAGTAAAGCAGGACTCCCATCGATACAACAATAATCCATGCCTTACACACAACACTCATCTGATCCATGATGAAACTATCAGCAAACGCAGTCACCGCACCGTTGTCGGGCGATACCCACCAAGTGAGTATTAACGTCACCACCAAGGCTATCTGCGATAGACCGTAAGTGAATGGTTTACGCTCTTTAGGTACAAAAAGGTCACCCACCAGTATCAGGCAGATAGCACACAGCAGAAACATCTCTGGCGCAGCAAGTCCTAGGTTTTCCATCTGTCAGCCCCTAACCCGCGTTGCCAATGAGTTTTGAAGTGGTGATATGTTGCACCAGATTTTCAATAGTCGCATGCATCAAATCAACCATGGGTTGAGGCCACAAACCAAAAAACAAGACCATTGCAGCAAGCAGACCCAACATTATTTTTTCACGCCGATTGATATCGGTTAAAGCAGCCACCTTGTCATTGGCAACATCACCAAAGACCACCCGCTTGACCATCCACAGCGTATAGGCCGCACCCAGTATCAAGGTGGTAGCTGCAAGAAAAGCAAACCAGAAGTTGGCTTTGAACGTCGCCAGTATCACCATAAATTCACCGACAAAACCGGAGGTACCGGGCAAGCCTGCGTTGGCCATGGCAAAGAACACCATGAATGCTGCAAACAATGGCATGGTGTTCACCACCCCGCCGTAGTCAGCTATTTCTCTTGAATGAATGCGGTCATACAGCACACCGACACACAGAAACATGGCGGCTGAGATAAACCCGTGTGAGATCATCTGCACCATCGCCCCTTCAAGCGCCATCACCGCATGACCGCCGTCAGCAATCTGGGCACCATCAGATGACTTGGCCAGAATGCCGAAAATCACAAACATACCCAGTGTCACAAAGCCCATGTGCGAAATTGAAGAATAGGCAATCAGCTTTTTCATATCGGCCTGTGCCAGAGCCACAAAACCAATGTAGACAATGGCTATCAGTGAAAACAGAATCACCAGCCACGCAAGCTGTGCGCTTGCGTCCGGCACTATCGGCAGACTGAAGCGCAGGAATCCGTACCCACCCATTTTCAACATGATTGCAGCCAGTACCGCAGAGCCTGCAGTGGGAGCTTCTACGTGAGCATCCGGTAGCCAGGTGTGTACCGGCCACATTGGAATTTTTACCGCAAACGCTGCGAAGAACGCAAAGAAGATCAGTGTTTGAGCCGTGGAGCCCAGTGGCAGATCATGGAACGCCTGAATCGCAAAGGTATCGGCCTGAGAGTACATGTAGATCAGTGCGACTAGCATGAACACAGACCCGAGAAAGGTGTATAGAAAAAACTTGATGGTGGCATATACACGCCGAGGCCCACCCCAGATACCAATAATTAAAAACATCGGTAACAGCGTGGCTTCAAAGAAAACATAAAACAGTATTGCATCGGTGGCTGCAAACACACCGATCATGAAGCCAGTCATGATCAGGAATGACGCAAGATACATGGCAGGATTATCTTTAATAACCTCCCAGGCAGATATCACAACGATGATATTGATAAACGTGGTCAGGATAATCAACGGCAACGAGATACCGTCAACACCCAAACTGTAGTTAATACCGAAAGACGGTAACCACGCCGCATGCTCAACAAACTGCATATCAGCAGTCGATGAATCAAAGCCAAAGTAGAGGCCGAGGCTCAGTACAAATGCGATGATCGAAACGGCAAGTGCTGTCATACGGCAACGTTGTTCACCGACCGCGAGAGTCAGGACTCCGCCGAGTATGGTCAACCAGATGATTAAGCTTAGTATTGGCATCAAGCGTAACTACGTTGTGAAAATAAAAATGGAGAGCATCGCCAACAGACCGGCGATCATTGCGAATGCATAGTGATACAAATAACCAGTCTGCAACTGGC
>CAZQKJ010000335.1:0-4610 GCA_964593315.1 uncultured Granulosicoccaceae bacterium | reverse complement strand
TGCCGTCAAAACCTCCGAGCTTCCGGAAGTTAATGATGACTTCGCCAAAGAATTTGGTGTTGAAGAGGGTGGAGTCGAGGCGCTTCGTGCCGATATCAAGAAGAACATGGAAAGAGAGCTCAATCAGGCGATTGACAAAAAGGACAAGGAAGCAGTGATGGATCTGCTGCTTGAGAAGAACGACTTCCCGGTACCGGGCAGTCTGGTTAAAGAGGAAATAGGGCGTCTGAAGAAGCAATTGCTGGATCAGATGCAAGCGCCGGAAGGGTCTCAGCCTGAGTTGGCTGACGAAATGTTTGAATCAGATGCCGAAAGACGAGTCAGACTCGGTCTGTTGGTGGCTGAAGTGATAAAGAAAAATGAATTGAAGCCGGACCCTGACAAAGTTCGATCTACGATTGAATCAATGGCATCTTCTTATGAAGATCCCAAGCAGGTTGTCGACTACTATTATAGTAACCAGGAATACATGCAAAATATTGAAGGGTTGGTGCTGGAGCAGGAAGTAACCGATTGGGCGATGAGTGAGGCGACCGTCGAGAACCAGACACTGGCATTTAAAGAAGTCATGAATCCGGAAAATAAGAATCAGGCAAACTGACGTACGAGTAAATTCGAAGAGAAATATGAACATGATCAAAAGCCCATTGGACCCACACATGGTTGTACCTCAGGCGACGGGATATATCCCGACCGTAGAAGAGGTGTCGCCGCGCGGTTCTATGCGCTACGACATATACTCGCGCATGCTCAAAGAGCGTGTCGTGTTTTTGGTGGGGCAGGTTGAAGATTTCATGGCCAATGTGGTTGTGGCTCAGTTGCTGTTTCTCGAATCAGAGAATCCGGACAAGGATATCTCGCTCTACATCAATAGCCCTGGCGGTTCAGTGACTGCTGGCATGGCTATCTATGACACCATGCAGTTCATTAAGCCGGATGTAAGTACTTTGTGTGTCGGGCAGGCGGCGAGCATGGGTGCCTTGTTGCTCGCTGGTGGCGCGCAGGACAAAAGATTCGCATTGCCGCACAGCCGTATGATGATTCATCAACCGTTGGGTGGATTTCAGGGGCAGGCGACAGACATCGAGATCCACGCACAGGAAATCCTGTCTATCAAGCAGCGTCTTAACGAGGTGCTGTCGAAGCACACGGGTAAAGATATTGAAACGGTTCAGCAAGACACGGATCGGGACAATTTCATGACTGCGAGTCAAGGTGTCGACTACGGTCTGATAGACCGCGTTGTCGAAAATCGCGGAAGAGAATCGGAGATTGCCTCCACGCCGGGTTGATTACACTACTCTTGCAGGCTGATTTTCAGCCTGGCACATTTATGTAATCACTGGCGGTCACCTTGCAAAATTTAGCGAAAAACGGCATGGTGGGCACGCAAACAAAGGGTCCCTGGAAACAATGAGCGACGGCGACAACAAGAATTCAGAAGACAGCAAACTGTTGTATTGCTCTTTCTGTGGCAAAAGCCAGCATGAGGTTCGTAAGCTAATCGCCGGACCGTCGGTTTTTATCTGCGACGAGTGCGTCGATCTCTGTAATGACATCATCACGGAAGAGATGCAAGAGAAAGCGGCCAGCGCGACTGGCGAGCTTTTGAAACCTCAGCAGATCAGAGATACGCTTGACCAATATGTGATTGGTCAGGACGGTGCGAAAAAGATTCTCGCGGTAGCGGTATACAATCACTACAAGCGTCTGCAGTACCAAAGCGACAGCAAAGAAGAAGTCGAACTGGCGAAAAGTAATATTCTGCTGGTCGGCCCTACCGGCTCTGGTAAGACATTGCTTGCAGAGACACTGGCAAGACTTCTGAATGTACCGTTCACTATGGCTGATGCCACTACCCTGACGGAAGCCGGGTATGTGGGTGAAGATGTTGAAAACATTATTCAAAAGCTACTGCAAAAGTGCGACTACGATGTCGACAAAGCGCAGAGTGGTATTGTCTACATCGATGAGATCGACAAAATCTCTCGCAAGGCAGACAATCCTTCCATCACTCGTGATGTCTCAGGTGAAGGTGTACAGCAGGCTTTGCTGAAGCTGATAGAAGGCACAGTTGCATCGGTACCACCTCAAGGTGGTCGCAAGCATCCGCAGCAGGAATTTCTGCAGGTCGATACCAAGAACATCCTCTTTATTGTTGGTGGCGCATTTGCAGGACTCGATAAAATCATTCGAGACCGGTCAGATAAAGGTGGTATAGGATTCGCGGCCGATGTAAAAACCAAAGATGAATCAGCCAAACTGGGTGAAGTGCTCTCAACAGTGGAAGCAGACGATCTTGTGCGCTACGGTTTGATACCGGAATTTGTGGGTCGCTTGCCAGTTATTGCAACGCTTCAGGAGCTTGATGAAAATGCGCTGGTGCGTATTCTCACAGAGCCGAAGAATGCGATCACCAAACAGTACGAAAAATTACTCAGCATGGAAAATGTAGAAATCGAGTTCCGTGATGATGCACTGTATGCGGTAGCTGAAAAAGCGACCGAGCGTAAGACGGGTGCACGTGGCTTGCGTACTATTCTTGAAAACATTCTCCTCGATACCATGTACGACCTGCCACAAATGGAAGGCGTGAAGAAAGTGATCGTTGACGGTGCTGTTGTCAGAGGTGAGGCCAAACCTTATCTGCTGCTCGCAAGCAACGACGATTCTGAAGACTCAGGCGAAGAGGATTTTCGTCGCGCCGCATCAGACGAGTAGTCCTTCCTGGTTTATCAGCGCTCGGTATGACACCGGGCGTTGATATCGCATCCTGCATTTAGTTTGAATCCGCTCCTGGTTTCAGGGCCTCCGACTGATGTAACTCTGCATTTCTGCCAGTACCTATCCGAACACATGGCCTCGACCTTGTGTGCTGCGTCGGGATCTGACAGCAAACTTTTAGTTATACCCGTGCCTTTTGACAGTACGCGTCGCTAATTAACGCGCCATTCAGCTTGTAAAATACTCTATCGGCCTTACACTTAAAGCGTGGCGAGGCAATGTGGCCTGCCTGCCTTATCTAGTGGATATAAGCGAGTAAGCATGGCAGACGACAAAAGCAAACCATCACGAAAAGAATCCCGCAAAGTGGTGTCCATCGATGACGCTCGGGACAAAGACGGTTCAATACCTCTGGTGCCGTTGCGTGATGTTGTCGTGTATCCCCATATGGTTATTCCTTTGTTCGTCGGGCGTGAGAAATCCATACTTGCTCTTGACGAGGCAATGTCTCGCGATAAGCAAATTCTTTTATCAGCGCAGATGCGTGCGGATGTAGAAGATCCGGATGTCGACGATATCAATACTTTCGGTACCCTTGCCGATATTCTTCAGCTGCTTAAATTGCCGGATGGCACTATCAAGGTATTGGTTGAAGGAAGTCAGCGGGCTAAAATTTCTGATATTAGAAAAACTGATGACGGTTTTTTTGCAGCCAGTGCCGAGATCATTTCGCAGGACGTGAGCGCTGATGACGTTGAAATGGAAGTGCTGGTGCGTTCGGTTACCAAACTGTTTGAGCAATATGTAAAGCTCAAGGAGAAACTCGCTCCTGAAATTCTCACTTCTCTGAGCGGTATTGATGATCCTTCCCGCCTTGCAGACACAGTGGCCGCCCATCTGTCATTGAAGATAGATGAAAAACAAAAGATCCTCGAGATAGAAAGCCCTTCAGACAGACTTGAAAAACTCATGAGTCTGATGGAAGGCGAACTCGATATGTTGCAGGTAGAGAAAAGAGTTCGTGGTCGCGTTAAGCAGCAGATGGAGAAAAGTCAGCGCGAGTACTATTTGAATGAACAGATGAAGGCGATCCAAAAGGAGTTGGGAGATCTTGATGATGTGCCGAATGAAATAGAAGATCTGGCTGAGAAAATAGAATCTGCCGGTATGAGTGCAGAGGCCAAAGACAAGGTCAACGCTGAGTTGGGTAAGCTTAAAATGATGTCCCCCATGTCGGCAGAAGCAACGGTAGTGCGCAACTACATAGAAACGGTTACCAATCTGCCGTGGAAAAAACGCTCACGTTTAAAGTCTAATCTGGGTGAAGCTGAATCGATTCTTGAAGCTGACCACTACGGCCTTGAGAAAGTCAAAGAGCGCATCCTTGAGTACCTCGCAGTACAAAAGCGTGTCAAGAAAGCCAAAGGGCCAATCCTTTGTTTAGTAGGACCGCCGGGTGTTGGTAAGACGTCACTGGGTAAGTCTATAGCACGAGCAACCGGTAGAAAGTTTAGCCGCATGGCATTGGGCGGTGTTCGTGATGAGGCAGAGATAAGAGGCCACAGACGCACTTACATTGGTTCGATGCCAGGCAAGATACTGCAGAATCTCACCAAAGCAGAAGCTCGGAATCCGTTGATGCTACTGGATGAGATAGACAAGATGTCTACCGACTTCCGTGGAGATCCGTCTTCTGCATTGCTTGAAGTGCTAGACCCTGAACAGAACAACACCTTTACCGATCACTATCTTGAGGTTGAGTATGATCTGTCTGATGTCATGTTTGTAGCCACAGCCAACAGTATGGATATCCCGCCACCGTTGCTTGATCGGATGGAAGTCATTCGGATACCGGGTTACACCGAGACTGAGAAACTGCATATTGC
>CAZQKJ010000334.1:0-4635 GCA_964593315.1 uncultured Granulosicoccaceae bacterium | reverse complement strand
TGCCCTGTTCACCAGCGCCGTAGATCGCTATCGGTTTTCCTGCTGTATTGGTATCAGATAGTGCTCGCTTCCACACCTGCCGTGCACCTCCACAGAGTAAAAACAGCACCAGGCCATAGATAATAAAAATTGATCGAGGATTTGGGTTAGGCGCTAGCAAGTAGAGACTAATCAACAGTAAAATCGATGAAAGAGCCACGCCTTTGGCTACTGGTGCGAGTTCTTCGACACCGCTAAAGCGGATGACCATGTTGTACACGCCAGACTTGGCGAAGATCAATGCGGTGGCACAAGGTATACCGATGAACACTGGCCACAGTTGAGACAGGTCAATCCCCGATAAACGCAGAATGTTTGCAACACCCAGAGCCACGACCGCGAAAATAACGTCGACCAGCTGAGCTATTCTTTGCTTTCGATTTTGATCGAGGCCGCTCAGTTTCCCTGCGATTCGGTTAATCGCACGCCTTAATCCACCCTGAGAGGTCATAATAATTTGATCGAATGCCCCGTAGCCGCCCGCTCGATTGGAGTCTGGCACTCCGCCGGCAGAGTTACTTGCCAAATCATCAACTTCAATTTTCATTTCACCTTCATTCAATGCGGTGATCCCAGTGATTTTTGGGTATCCCTTCGCGCTATCTCGGGAGCATAAACCAAGAGTTCGCCGGTTACCTTAAAATACGTCTCATTTCACAATTCCAGCGCAAGGTGAGAGCAATTACCTCTACGCTGATTCCAAGAATAGAGCCTTGTTGGATCGCAGTCAATGTCATGACACAAAATATTTCCTGTATCTTATCTGACCTTAATTTCGATCATTAAACCGCGCAGCCAAACCCTCAAATTTGCACCTCTTTTCCGCTAGCAAAACAGCCCGTTTTAGCGCCCCTCATCTGGAGTGCTCAACCAGTATCAACTCGACAATCATACCGAATCCAATAAACGGCGCATCACGAACGCAGCAACTACTAATGGGATTCCAGATGGTGCCGATATTCTCTAGAGTCAGGGCAAAACAACTTCAAGAGCACAAAAATAGGCTGACTGCAGCCAATACGGTGAACTGGTTCACTTTAGTCTTGTAGAAAGCACGCAACGGTATCGATATGAAAAAACTTTTACTCGCGACACTGTTACTCAGTAACGCTGCGTTTGCACAATTTGACGGTTTTACCTCAGTTCGCATTTCGTGGGATCACGTACCTGAAATCGATAGTGATAACCCGATTGCGTACAGAGTATACGTACGTCTGAACAGCGGTGAGCCCTGGCAGCAAACAACCACTGAAGACAATAAAATTGAATTGGCTCTGGCTGATCTTGGCGTCAACAGCGACACACAGCAGTTGTGCTTTGCTATTCAGTCCTCAAGAAACGGTACTCAATCAGAACTATCTGACTTCGGTTGTGCAGGTACATCCGCACTCAGCCCACCAGGTTCTGCTGTTATTGAGCTAATTCCTTAAAAATAACCCACCATCAAGCTGACAACTCGCGTTCAGCCGAACTCGCAGATCTGCGTTTCCTTCTTCTTCGGCGGCTAGGTCGTTTTTTCTCAGTTTCAGCACGGTGGAGCTCAGGAAGGAAAAGTACAGCCATTGGGATCAGTACACCGTAGACGGTGTAGTTCATCATGCCGTGGTTGGTAAATCCAATAACCGCGTAAAAAAATAGAAACATTAGAGCGATCAAAGAACCGCTGCTCAACGCAACCAGAAATAAAGCGGCATAAACAATTAACCCCAACACACCCAACTCTGAAGCTATTTTCAAGTGCTGGTTGTGTGTGCCAATTTCCCCTCCAAGAAAATCAGAAGCACCCAAACCTATTCCGGACAAGGGATTAGCAACAAAGGCGCGCCACGCTTCCTGCGCTACCTCAACCCGCGCGACTGTAGAGCCATCTTCCTGCTCGAAGAAATTTCCAGATAATCGCCGACTCATATCTGGCGATAACACATCTGACAGCCCCGCCTCTGCCAACAGGCCAGGTATTTCCCCGGCTACAAGCAAAAAACCAGCGAAGCCAATGAGGCTTAGACCAACAAACCGTAATGGCCTGCTGGTCGCGCCATATCCAAACAACATAGAAACAATGACCATTGCAGCCCAAATTGAAATGGCCGTACGACTTACTGTGCCAAGCACCGCAAAACCAACAAAAAGAAAGAAAAGGAACCTGAGCCTTACAGGCAGAAAAAACTGCCCTATGAACATACCCAGAACCATGGCAATACCATTATCGTTAGAGTTTTCGTAGAACGCACCAGATCGATTGGCCTCTCCAACCCTTACAGTATCAGCGAAGAATCTGTCTACGATTACCTGGAAATCCGGATCAATAAATTCCATGATTGACAAGCCTGCCAACACAAGGATTGCACATACAATACCGAGCCCACAAGCTCTTACATCAGACTCGCTTCTCACCAGAAACACCAGAGCTAAGCTTGAACCAAAGAACCAGCAATAAATTATGAAGTCGTCTACGGCAATAGCCCCATTGTCAACGAAAAATAGCGATAGTAGGCATACCACTAAAAACAGCGCCGACCACGCAATGTAAGGAAGAGAGAATTTCGTTAATTTGAAGAAAGCGCCGGACAGTACTACCAGCAGCAAACAAACGGCAATCCCTACCGCCCAAAAATGCCATAAAAAATATCCTATCCTCAACGACTGAAAATAATTACCAATATTGCTCACATGCATGAAGGTTATAGCGAATATCACCGCCCGAACCAACAACGAAGAAATGTGTGTCATTTCCTAAAAACCTCGTAGATCAACCCTGAAGATTGTATCCGAGATTCAGTTCAAAGCGAATGGAGCCACACTCTGTAACCAAAGAACATCTGAAACTTGTGTTTAATCTAACGAAAAAAACCCACTTTTCTTGTGTAACATGCGGAAGTTCAAAGACCCCTCCAAGTAATTAACAGATTCCCTTCTGGAAGTAATATGTGCGGCATTGCTGGATTTCTAACAGAAAAAAATGCATCAACTGAAGCGCTGCAAAGACAAGCGCAAAAGATGAGCGATTCTATTGCTCACCGCGGCCCCGATGGGGAAGGTTTCTGGGTTGATGAGAATTGCGGCATCGCGCTCGCGCATAGAAGACTGGCAGTTGTTGATCTCTCTGAGAATGGCAGCCAGCCCATGACATCCAGTTGCGGCAATCTGGTCATGATCTACAATGGCGAAGTGTACAATTCCGGCGACATTGCCAAAGAGTTGAAGGATCTTGAGCTCAAAGGCACCTCCGACACAGAAGTAATTCTGGAAGCGATTAGCCAGTGGGGAGTAGAGAAAACAGTCAAAAAATTAATAGGCATGTTCGCCCTGGCTGTATGGAACAAACGAGAGCGCACTCTGACTCTGGTTCGTGACAGACTAGGTATAAAACCGGTTTACTGGTCCTTTCACAATGGCACCTTTATTTTTGGGTCAGAACTGAAAGCAATTAGGAATCACCCTGACTGTCCTGTGGCTCTCAACCACAATGCGATGACTAGCTTCTTACGCAAGGGCTACGTAAACACTCCAAATACTGTTCTGGATAAGGTACATCAACTAGAGCCAGGACACATTCTCGTCACAAAGCTAAATAGCGAGCCACAACAATCGAACTACTGGTCCGTGGACTCGATTGCAACAGAATCCAAAAAAAACCAATTCTCAGGGTCGAACGAGGATGCTTTAGTCGCTCTGGAGGAACTGCTTACTGATGCAATTTCCCGGCGCATGATTTCGGACGTGCCTCTTGGCGCTTTTTTATCCGGTGGAATTGATTCGTCGTGCGTAACAGCGCTTATGCAAAAGATAAGCTCCAAGCCTATTAAAACTTTCACCATCGGCTTTAATGAATCAAACTACAACGAAGCAGAACACGCTGCCGCAGTAGCGAAACATTTAGGCACAGATCACACGGAGCTATATGTCACCGCAGCAGAAGCGAGAGAGGTTATACCCCTATTACCATCAATGTTTGACGAACCATTCGCCGACGCCTCTCAAATTCCCACATTCTTGTTATCAAAACTCACCAGAGAGCACGTTACTGTTGCTCTATCAGGAGACGGCGGAGATGAGTTATTCGCCGGATACCATCGCTACTTCGTGGCAAATCGATACCGCCCGCTACTGAAGCAACCGAAGGCGTTACTACGCCTACAGTCGCAACTTCTTAATTTTTTATCATCACTACACAACAGTACTTTTACCTCTAAATTTCACGACACCCCAAAGCACATAAAAAACGCTCAGCGTCTTAGAAAAATTCAGAAAATTCTTGAAGAAGGAATCTTCACATCGATATACGAACGAACACTTAGCCAAAATGAAAACCCAGGCGAATTACTTTTGAATGGCTCTGAGGTAAGAACTCACATATGGAATAAAGCGCAGCAAATAGATTTCAATGATGATTTCGCTATCATGCAATATATCGATTCCTTAGACTATCTGCCGGATGACATCCTTACAAAGGTTGATCGAGCGAGCATGGCCGTGTCACTCGAAGCCCGAGTCCCAATCCTGGATCATCGTGTTGCTGAATTCGCTTGGACATTACCCGAATCCCTTAAGGTAAGAAATGGCAAAGGGAAATGGATATTGCGAAATATACTCTAC
>CAZQKJ010000333.1:2901-4649 GCA_964593315.1 uncultured Granulosicoccaceae bacterium | reverse complement strand
AAGCCGATTAATTTTTTTCTGCTGCCTTATCGTATCCGTTACATGATGCGTGGAGCAAAGAATGCCGATGATCTTCGAAACAGCCAAATGCGACTCGATAAAGCACAACGAATCGCAAAGCTCGGTCACTGGGACTGGAAGCTTGACGCTGACGTTTTCGAATGGTCCGGGGAGTGTAAGAACATTCTGCAGTCGCCAACGCTTGGCAACGACTTAGACAATTTCCTGGCAACAATTCATCAGGAAGACAGAAGCAATGTAGAGACGGTACTGCAGCGCGCGCACACAGAATTAAATCGGTTCAATCTTGAGTTTAGAACGCTTGTACAAAACGATAGTGATGATTGCAGAATTATCCATGTAGAAGCAGAACCAGAATCCGACAATCATATGGTCGGCACCATACAGGATGTAACAGAAAGAACCAATGCTGAAAAGCAAATTCACAACCTCGCCTACTACGATCTGGTAACAGGTTTGCCTAACCGGGCCCACTTGTATGACATGATCGGTCTTGCCCTGAGGAGATGCGAGCAGCGCAATGGAAAATTCGCTCTGCTGTTCCTGGATCTAGATCACTTTAAGCAGGTTAACGATACACTAGGTCACAACGCTGGTGACCTTCTGCTTCGTCAGGTTTCATCAAGACTGAAAGAGGCCGTACGCAAGACAGACTCAGTGACTCGCGCTGAGGAAATCGGCACACAAAATCTGATGAAAGAGGCAATTGCCAGACTGGGTGGTGACGAATTTGTAGTACTGGTGGATGAAGTAGATCGCGTAGAAGATGCAGCTTATGTCGCGCGCCGCATTTGCAAGGCATTGGCACAGAACTTTAATCTCGATGGCAACGACGTACGGATTACTACGACGATCGGGATCAGCTTATTCCCCGATGATGGCAACTCCGCAGAGCAACTTTTAAAACACGCTGACGTTGCCATGTACCACGCTAAAGAACAAGGCCGCAACGGCTATCAGTTTTACTCACAAAGTATTCACCAACTCGCACTTGAGCGCTTTGCCATGGAGCGTGATTTACGCAAGGCATTGGAAACAGATGGCTTTCATCTTGAATATCAACCGAAAGTAGCATTGAAGAACGGTGAGCTAACCGGACTGGAAGCATTGGTACGCTGGGAAGATGAGGAGCGAGGCAAAGTGAGCCCCGCAGATTTCATCCCACTGGCAGAAGAGACAGGACTCATCGTGCCAATTGGCGAATGGGTACTACGCACTGCGTGTGAACAGATGGTCAAGTGGCTGGATGCCGGTATACCTCCATTTATAATGGCGGTGAACTGTTCGTCTATCCAATTGGTACGAACCGATATGGCAGCTGTGATTAAAGAAGCCCTGGAGAACACCGGTCTCAATCCGGCCTATCTCGAGATAGAACTGACCGAAAGTCTGCTGTTACAGAATGTTGAAGAAGGTATAGCGATACTGCAGGCGCTAAAAGATCTCGGCCTGCACGTTTCTATTGATGATTTCGGCACTGGCTTCTCATCTCTCAGCTACCTTAAGCGATTGCCGGTAGACAAGCTCAAGATCGATCAATCTTTCATAAAGGATCTCACCACCGATCCGGGCGACGCTGCGATCGTCACTTCGATGATTACCCTGGCACATAACCTGGATCTCACGGTTATTGCAGAAGGTGTTGAGAACGCAGAACAATTAGGTTTTCTGCGAGCAGAACGCTGTGATGAAGTACAGGGTTACCTGATCAGTAAGCCAATGCCATC
>CAZQKJ010000333.1:1657-2801 GCA_964593315.1 uncultured Granulosicoccaceae bacterium | reverse complement strand
TTCCTCGTGCTCTCACGAAAACAGTTGGTTACAGCAATCTCATACTGCTTTTGAATGGAGCTCTTTGATTTATCCGGATCAACCAGCTGCGTTATCAAATCTGCGGTAACCAGCCCCAGTTCTGTTGCATCGAACTTCACAGTGCTTATTGTAGGACTGGAATAACGCGATACTTCAAAGTCACCAAAACCCGCCACACCGATATCATCGGGAACGCTAATACCTCGTTCCTTAAGCCCGGATATCACCCCGAATGCCGGTGCGTCCGATACACAGAAAACACAGTCGATATCATCGTAGTATTGCGCAAGATTACTGCCTACAAAGTACCCGTCTTTTATCGACATTGGCGGCGTGCCAAAGCGAATCATCCTGTGTGCAGAGAGCCCTGCATTCTCCATAGCCTCTTTGAAGCCGGCTCGACGCGCGGACCCTCGTGTCCATTCATCATTGGTCTCGCACAGAAACGCAATATTTTTATAACCCAGTCCTATTAACTGCTCGGTCATACGGCGAGCAACTTTTTGATTGGAAAAACCAATAGTGTATCCGATTGGATTTGGCGGAGTTTCCCAAAGCTGTACTACCGGAATTTGGGCATTGTTCAGTAGAGTAATAGTACGTTTTGAATGCCCGTCATAGGGCAATGCAATGGCTTCCGGCCGGCGTTTTAACAAACTCTCAATTAACGATTCTTCTCTTTTTACAGAATAGTCTGTGTGGCCCAATAGTATCTGTAAGCCCGTGCTCTCCAGTCTGTCTGTTAAAGACTGAACCATCCTGCCGTAGTGCACATTGTTTATAGAGGGAACCAGGGTAGCAATAAAGCCGGAGCGCTTTGTCGACAAACTACCTGCCATCTGGTCTGGCACATAATTCATCTCTTTTACGACCTGCAGCACGCGCTTACGAGTTTTATCCGATACCAGCCCTTCTTTTCTTAACGCACGGGACACCGTCATACGGGATACACCCGCTGCCTGCGCGACGTCTTCCATAGTGACCAGTTGTTTCTTTTCGAATTGCATAAAAGCCTACACTACAAACTACGAAATCCTGATAGCCACGAGAGACCCGACTCTACATCGCTGCCCCTCGGTTTATATTCCGCACCGATATAGCCGGTGTAACCCGCCCGCTCAAG
>CAZQKJ010000333.1:0-1557 GCA_964593315.1 uncultured Granulosicoccaceae bacterium | reverse complement strand
AAGGATAGTTGATCTCGCCGATATCGGGCTCACCACGATCATGTACAGCTGATATCTGTACATGCGTAAAATAATCACTATTCTGCACAATCAGCGTTTCAAGATCTCCCTGCACTATTTGTGCATGAAAGCAATCAAACACTAGTTTAAGGTTATTCGCACCCACAGAATCAATAATTTCAATTGCCTGCTCGACACTGTTAAAGTGGTAGTTCTCGATCGCGCGCGGGTTCAGCGGCTCAATCATAACGATCTTGTTATGTTTAGCAGCACTCTCACAAGCATAAGCCAGGTTATCCCTGAATACAGCTTGCGCAGCACTATTGCCGCCAGTCAACCCTGCTACCACATTAATATTTTTAGTACCTGTGATGACCGCATAGTCTATTGCCTGATCAATCAAAGCACGTGCCTGCTTCTCTTGCCCGACTACCGCTGCCAATCCAAAGCTACCGTCAGGCCCAAGTGCTGTATTGAGTCCAATCATTGGTATATCAGCCGTATCCAATACACTTTTTATGGCGTTTGCATCATGGTCGTACGGAAAATGACACTCAACCGCGTCAAACCCTGCAGCAGCTGCTGCAGTGATCCGTTCAGGCAGTGGCAGGTGATCCCACAGGAAACCGATATTGGCAGAAAATTGAAATGGCATAACGTAATCGCGTATCTAGCTGGTGAAGCGAATATAGTTAGGGGCCGGAATACTGTACTCAGCACCAGTAGCCTTAATAAGACCCGACTCGATATCTCGATGAAACAATGTGATGGTCGATGAGTCCTGATTGGCAACCAGAACGGCATTACCACAAGGTGTTAATTCAAAATGCCTTGGAAACTTACCGCCTGTTGGCACAACGTCGATACGCTCGAGCTTGCCATCATCCAGTACTTTGAAAATAGCAAGGGAGTTATCACCACGGTTAGAGACATACAAAAACCTGGCATCCGGTGATAGCTTAATCTCCGATACGTAACTCACCTGGTCGCGAGCCTCAAGAGTACTCTCATATTGAATCGGTATTAACCGCTCTTTGCGTTCCTCAGGCTCAGAATCATCCAGCTTTGCAACACACACAGTATTGAACAACTCATTAGAGACATAACAAATATCCAGTGTCGGGTGCATAACCATATGACGCGGCCCGGAACCCGCTTCAAATTTAACGTGAGTGTCCGGTTCAAGTCTCTTTCTCTTTGGATCATACAGATACTGAAATACCGCATTCTCACCGAGATCGGGTATGAACACCCATTGTTTCCAGAAATGTGCGCAATGCGCATGCGGCCCGACCTGGCGGTTCTCCCAGTGATCTTCACGGTATTCTACCTGGCGCCACTCGCCCTCCTTGCGATGCAGTTGCTTGAAGCTTTGCAATACGCCGCCCAAATTTCCGTCACTGTCGACATCAACAACATCAATAATCGCATCCCAGTAATTGATCACAATGGCGACATCTTTCTGCGGTGATAACGAAAGATAGCAAGTCGACTTACCGGACGCTCTGAATGTACCCTTCTCCGACAGATTATGGTTTTTATCCAGTGCCAGTTGTA
>CAZQKJ010000332.1:0-4658 GCA_964593315.1 uncultured Granulosicoccaceae bacterium | reverse complement strand
TACAAATTCTACTTTTAGTTTAAGACACGACAGCACTAATCTCATCCTCTACGTGTGCGGACAAGACGAAGTACTGCAGGGTGACGGCACCGATACCAATGCAGATGCGTATTGGCACGACGACACTGTATTTGTCTACCTGGACGGCGCAGACAGCGATTCAACTACCTACGACAACATTGACGACTTCCAGTTTGCCTTTGTGCGCTCAACCGAAGAGATGATTGTTTCAAAAGGTGGCAACAATCAATTCTGTGCTAATGACCCAATTGAAGGCAGCTGCGTTACTCACAGTTTTAACCCGGCAGGCCCAAGCTCTCTGTGTGAGTACGAACTGCGGGTCAACATGCCACTGGCAGAACTCAATATGACCATTGGTGAGTCGATCGGCTTTGATCTTGAAATTACCGATGACGACAACGGTGGCGAGCGCGAAGGCTCAAGCGGCTTTGTGGGTTTTGATGATCGATCAGATCTCGATCCGTCTTCGTTCGGTAAAATCATACTCCGATAAGTTTGCCCCATGACCACTGCCTTTGGAAAAGGCAGTAGCACAGACACTCAACCTGTACCCGGTATTGCCGATTCAAAGTACCCGCATGTCGTCCAGAATGAGACAAGAAAACACCGACATGCAGTAACAGGCAGCAGTGCCACACATCGCTGAGACCGAAGCCAATCACCCAGCGCTACAACGTCAATCTCCTGACCCGGTTGCCCTGAACCCTAATCCACGACAGCCACTTTTCTGTCTGCACATGATCTTTCAGGCGTCTTTGTTGCAGTATTGCCTGCCAGTCGGGTACCCAAACGAGTTAAATCATGAGCATCGAACAGATTATAGTCATCGCTATCATTCAGGGACTTACCGAGTTTCTGCCCGTATCTTCATCGGGACATCTGGCGCTGATTCCGGTTATGACTGACTGGCCCGATCAGGGAGTCATCACCGATGTGATGGTTCATGTTGGGTCCCTGTTCGCGGTGATTGTCTACTTCTGGCGCGATGTACTCAACTTGTTAAAAGGCACCTGGGACATGGTGCGATTTAAAACCACAGACAACTCGCGCATGGCGCTTTACATAGCACTGGCCACTATTCCGGCGCTGTTGCTGGGTGCCACACTTAAACTGACCGGCACTCTGGATGCACTGCGTGAAGACACAGTAACCGTTGCCAAAGTCATTGCCTGGACCGCTGTGTTTTACGGCATCTTGTTGTGGGTCGCTGATGCGGTGGGCAAACGCACCAAGAAGATGGAGAACATGACCCTGCCACCTGCGCTGGTCATCGGGCTGGCACAATCACTGGCACTTATTCCGGGTACCAGCCGCTCAGGGGCCACAATGACAGCAGCGCGCTTTTTAGGATTTGAGCGCTCTGAAGCCGCTCGATTCTCGTTTCTGCTGGGCATTCCAGCGATTGCCGCGGCCGGTGGCTTTACGGCAATTGAAGCGGTTCAGTTAGGCACCGGCATACCCAGCCATGCAATCTGGGCAGCGGTGCTAACCTTTTTTGCTGCCTTTGTTGCCATCACTGTACTGATGGCCTTGGTTAAGCGCGTCGGCTTCTGGATTTTTATGGTTTATCGCCTCGCATTGGCGGCAGTTTTGTTTGCACTTATTTATGAATGGGTGCCAGGCTTCTCACTGGTTTAGTGATAAACTATTGTCATGACGGTAAAGATACGCTTATAGCTCTGCGATAACCACTGCAAACGTTTTTTAATTGTATTTTTTACCATCGTTATCGGTAATCCCCAATCTATAAACCCCAAAAATACCTAATGCCACAATTTATCGAGCCATACGGATATGGCTAAAAAACGACCCGGAATAGTCAGGTCATTATTGAACCGGACCGACTTAAACAGGCAAATTAAACAGGCAAGGACAGTGAAAAAAACATGAATAAAGTTGTACCTATAAGCAGTGCACCGCTTAACGGTGATCGAAGAAAATACCCGCGCGTATCTGATGCCATAGCCTTGCGGTTAAACGACAGCGAGCCAGACGCCAGCACCCCGCTCGATTCAACACCTACTCACATTGTTAAACTAAGCTGCGGTGGACTGCGTTTTCTGCACGATGAACCCATTGAAGCAAACACTGCCGTGTTATTGAGTTTGCATTTGCCCGGTACTGGCAAAACCGTACACCTCAACAGCCGGGTGATATCTTCAGGCGAAGAAAAAAGCCGCACTGCAATGCGATACTTTGTTCAGGTTGAGTTTCAGAACCCAGATACACAGACCCGCCAGCAGCTAAAAGATCATATAGAGTTTGTCAGTAAAAAGACCGGCACAACGCATCGCGATATGCACTATATTGCCTGATAGTTTGCAAGCTATATTGAACACTACTGCGCCTTGACGACACCATCAATCAAGTTGTAACTGAGTAAATCAGCAATATCATCAGGGTGCCTGGTGACATTGGTAAGCAGGCCAGGCAGAGCATCGAGACTCTGCCGCTGTACTCGCAGCGCCTCAACAGCCTCATCTATAGTGACAAGCTTAAAACGAAATGCACGCCCGCCTGGCATTTGCGATATCGCGTCAATGTCTGCGGTGATAACCGTGGCTATTCTCGGGTAGCCTCCAGTGGGCTGTCGATCCGCTAAAAGAACAGTCGCAACACCATCACCAGCCACCTGAATATCACCTATCAATACCGCGTCAGATACACCACTTAGCCCGCCTGCTGCGGCAAGACTTCCGGCGTCTGTATCGAGCCTTGCACCCATTCGATCACGCTGAGTTGATACCCTGAACTCACTTTGCAACAACGCATCTTTGACCTCGTGACTGAATACCGCAGCCTGTGTACCCCAGGTGATCCTGATGATCGTTTTATCCAGATAGTCTGGTTTAGGAAGCTTTTCAGGCAAACGCATCGCGTCTTTAGATCCAGCACACACAGAGAGTCTGTCTCCCGCTTGCAACGCTCGCCCTTTAAAGCCACCGAAAGATGATCTGCTGTGAGTGGATGCAGATCCCAATACCTGCGCCACTTTGAATCCTCCACTGACCTGCAAATAGCTATAGACAGATTCGCGTGCATAGCCAATCTCAACGATCTGATCCGGCTGTACTTGAAAGCTGCTGCGCCATGGTATGGGTACACCATCCACGGACAGATCCATTTCAGCACCACTACAAGCCATCATCACTGCATGATCTTCAATGGTGAATCTGCCACCGACAGCAATCATCTCGAGCGCTGCGGTATTGGCATCATTACCGAGCAGCATATTAGCTTCAGACAATGCCCACCTGTCCATCGCGCCGCCTTCAGTCACGCCATAACGTTGAAACCCGGGTCTTCCACGGTCCTGCAGAGTCGTACCTGCGCCTGAATCAATAACCCTGAGAACTGCCACTGTCAGTGCACACACTCAATAATTGTTTCACCATTAGCCTGCAAAGACTGCAAGCCTTCAAACTCACGTTTGGAAACCGGTGTGTACTGAACTTCATCGCCGTGTTGAACCAGTACCGGCGGATTATTGCTCGTGTTGAAGTTGTTCAGTGGTGTACGCCCGATACATCTCCAACCAGTGGGCATGGCAGCTGATGGCATAACGGTTTGTCGCACAGCAACTAGTATGGAGCCCGCCTCTACTCGTGGTTTAATTACTTTAAGCCGCGGCAAATTCCAATTCTCTGGCAACATACCGAGATAAGCGCAGCCCGGTGCAAAACCGAGGGTTAACACCCGCAACACACTGGCACTGTGTTGGTCTATCGTATCTGCCTCACTCAGACCCAACAATGTGGCTATTTCGCCCAGGTCTTCACCGGCGTCATCACCATATAACACTGGAATTCTCCAACGCCGCGACTGCTGAACTTCTGTTTCACCGAACCAGTCTGTGCCACCAAGGCGCTTTTCAAGCTGCTGACAAAGTGCATCAAATGAAACCTGCAACGGATTAAAACGCACCAGCAATGACACCAGTGCCGGTGAAGTCTCAGTAACACCTTGTATGCGCTCAGACGCGAGCTCCCTGTCAAATTTCAGTACTGCCGCGTTGACGCTGACATTTAGAGCGTCACCGAAACGTATCAGTGCCGCACTATCGCCAGCAGGCAGAATATCTGGAAAGTTGGCAGGTTCAGAGGAGGCTTGCATGCCATCAGCTTATCTGAATTCTCTTTGTTTCAATAGCACTCGATCCATTTGGGATATTATCCACTGCACCAATGATTACTGAGCCTGGCACACTTGCCAGCAACTCATCAGCCCTCGAACCAGGCAATGCAATTAATAACCCGCCACTGGTTTGTGGATCCAGCAGCACATCAAGCCGATAGGGTTCGGCACCTTCAGCAACATGGCACTGCAGCAGATAATTCTGTAAATGAGGATACAGTGTTGAGCGGTAACCCTGCGCCGCCAGATCGAAGGCGCCATCGAGAAAAGGTATATCATCCAGCGCCAGGCTGGCGGTGTGATCAGTACCGTCAAGCATTTCAAGCAAGTGACCAATCAAACCAAAGCCGGTTACATCGGTTACTGCAGATACTGAATGATTGTGAAGTTGTTGTGCCGCTTGTGCGTTTGATTGCAACATACTGGCAAATGCAGCATCCGTGGCTACTGCAGGCGCTTTAGCTTGCATGTCCGCGGCGAGTATTAATCCGGTACCCAGTGGC
>CAZQKJ010000331.1:0-4660 GCA_964593315.1 uncultured Granulosicoccaceae bacterium | reverse complement strand
GCTATATACTACTCACCGAATATACATTTCCGATCCTCCAAGCAATCGAATAATGATTAAATACAATATAATCATAGAGTTAAGTAAAAGAATTCTCATTCTCGACGGTGCAATGGGCACCATGATTCAACAGCATGGCCTGGAGGAGCAGGATTACCGTGGAGCGGAGTTCAGCGAGCACGGTTGCGATCTACGCGGCAACAACGATCTGCTCTCTCTTACCCGGCCAGACATCATCTCTACCATCCACGAGCAGTATCTGGACGCCGGTGCAGACATTATTGAGACCAATACTTTTAATGCCACCCGCATTGCAATGGCTGACTACCAGATGGAAGATCTGGTACCGAGAATAAATCGCGAATCTGCCAGGCTGGCGCGCGCTGCCGCAGACCAATACGCCACACCTGAAAAACCTCGATTTGTGGCAGGTGTTCTCGGTCCGACCAATCGAACTGCATCAATTTCACCCGATGTAAACGACCCGGGCTATCGCAATGTGACTTTCGATGAGTTGGTCGCCAACTACACTGAGGCTGCCACCTCTCTGTTAGAGGGTGGCGCAGATATTCTGTTGATAGAAACCGTGTTCGATACGCTGAATGCCAAAGCCGCTATCTTCGCACTGCGACAGTTATTCGAAGACACAGGTGTCGAAACGCCTATCATGATCTCCGGCACTATCACTGATGCGTCTGGCAGAACACTTAGTGGCCAAACGACTGAAGCATTCTGGAATTCAGTTAGCCATGCAAAGCCTGTCAGCATCGGGCTGAATTGTGCATTGGGTCCGGCGGAGTTACGTCAGTATGTAGCGGAGTTATCGCGAGTTGCAGACGTTGCCGTATCAGCACATCCGAACGCGGGCCTGCCTAACGCTTTCGGTGGTTACGATGAAACACCTGAGCAGATGACTGAACACATTAAAGAATGGGCTGAGTCGGGCTTTCTTAATATCGTTGGTGGTTGCTGCGGCACAACACCTGATCATATTCGGGCATTCGAAAAAGCCCTGGCAGACGTAGCACCGCGGCCCGTTGCATCTTCTCCAGTTGCCTGTCGATTATCCGGTCTTGAACCTTGCACGATCGATTCAGACAGCCTTTTTGTGAATGTTGGGGAACGTACCAATGTTACAGGCTCCGCAGTATTTAAACGTCTTATTGTCGATGGAAACTACGACAAGGCTTTAGAAGTTGCACGACAGCAAGTCGAGAATGGTGCACAAATCATCGACATCAATATGGATGAGGGGCTACTTGATTCGGCACAGGTAATGGAGCGTTTTGTAAAGCTCATCGCCGGTGAACCGGATATTGCCAAAGTACCTCTAATGATTGACAGCTCCAAGTGGGATGTGATCGAAGCAGGTCTCAAGTGTGCTCAGGGCAAGTGCGTGGTAAATTCAATCAGCCTTAAAGAAGGCGAGGAAGAATTCGTTCGTCACGCGCGGCTTTGCCAGAAGTACGGTGCCGCTGTCGTGATTATGGCATTCGATGAACAAGGCCAGGCGGATAGCACTGAAAGCAAACACAGGATCTGCGCCCGTGCCTATGATGTGTTGGTAAACACCGTAGGATTCCTGCCGCAGGATATCATCTTTGATCCAAATATCTTCGCTGTTGCCACAGGGATTGAAGAGCACAACAACTACGGACTCGCCTTTATTGAGGCAACACAAAAAATCACCACAACACTGCCTCACGCGATGGTAAGTGGTGGTGTATCGAATGTTTCATTTTCATTCCGTGGCAACAATACTGTTAGAGAAGCTATTCACTCAGTCTTTTTGTATCACGCTATAAAAGCCGGCATGCAGATGGGTATCGTCAATGCCGGACAGCTGGCTATTTATGAAGACATACCCGACGATCTTAAAGAACGTGTAGAAGATGTTGTTCTCAATCGTCGAGAAGACGCCACAGAACGCCTGCTTGAGATAGCAGATAGCTATCGCTCAGACACTACAGAAATTGAAACAAAGAATCAGGAATGGCGGAGCCTCCCGGTTGCCGAGAGATTGTCATATGCCTTGGTTAAAGGAATTGCTGATTACATTGAAGAGGACACCGAAGAAGCACGATTGCAGTTTGATCGACCTCTAAAGGTGATAGAGGGTCCGTTGATGGACGGCATGAACGTCGTCGGTGATCTTTTTGGTGAAGGCAAAATGTTTCTACCTCAGGTGGTTAAGTCTGCACGGGTTATGAAGCGCGCTGTTGCCTGGCTGTTACCATTCATGGATGCAGCGAAGGAATCGCAGGGAGCACGCAGTAATGGCAAAATTGTGATGGCGACAGTCAAAGGCGATGTGCATGATATCGGCAAGAACATCGTCGGCGTAGTTTTGCAATGCAATGGCTATGAAGTCATCGACCTAGGGGTCATGGTACCTGCAGACAAAATTATCGAAACCGCCATTGAAGAAAATGCAGATATCATCGGACTGTCCGGCCTTATTACACCGTCACTGGAAGAGATGTCGCATTTCGCCAAAGAAATGCAACGCCGAAATCTGAAACTCCCCATACTGATCGGTGGTGCCACCACATCTAAAATGCATACCGCTGTGAAGATCGCTCCGCACTATAAGCATCCGGTGATTTACGTTGCGGATGCCTCTCGTGGCGTTGGCGTAGCAAGTAGACTGTTAAGTGATGAGCTTAAGCAGGATTTTGTCAATGAAATAGAAGACGACTACGCTAAGGTCAGAACTCGATTCGATGAACAAATTACAGCACGCAAATTACTAAGCATAGCAAAAGCGCGTGCTAACTCATTTAAAACAGATTGGCGTGCCAATCCGCCGCACAAACCGGTTAAAACCGGTGTGCAAGTTATCGATGATATCTCGTTCGAGACACTCAGTGAGTACATAGATTGGACGCCCTTTTTCCATACCTGGCAACTTAAAGGAAAATACCCTCGTATTCTTAACGATAGCAAACTGGGCGAAGAGGCAACCAAGCTGTTTGCCGATGCACAAGCGATGATCCAGACTTTCATTGATCATCCTGAGATTACTGCACGCGGTGTTTTCGGGCTTTTTCCCGCTAACTCAGTCAATGCCGACGACATTGAGATCTACAGCACCGATACACCGCAGAGCGTCATTGCAACACTACACGGATTAAGACAACAAGCTAGTCTGCCAGAGGGTAAGCCAAATATGGCTTTGGCAGATTTTATTGCGCCATCATCTGCGAATGTGACTGACCACATAGGCTGCTTTGCAGTCACTGCCGGCATCGGGCTAGATCAGTTAGTCAAAGAGTACGATGCCAGTAATGACACTTACTCAAGCATTATGGCTAAAGCCATTGGTGATCGATTTGCTGAAGCATTCGCAGAATATCTGCATCAGCAGATTCGCATGACACATTGGGGCTATGCGGCGGATGAAACACTCAGTCACGCAGAGGTAGTTGCCGAGAAGTATCGCGGCATAAGGCCTGCGAGCGGTTACCCGGCATGTCCTGACCACACTCAAAAGCCAGTTTTGTGGGAGTTACTCAATGTTGAGAAACACACAGGTATTTCACTGACGGAATCTCTCGCTATGTGGCCTGCCTCTTCCGTGAGTGGTTGGTACTTTTCACACCCAGAGTCACGCTACTTCGGTGTTGGCAAGCTGGGCAAGGATCAGATTGAGGACTATGTCGCTCGTCGAACGCACAGCGACAGACAGTGTGACCTGCAGTTTGCAGAGAAATGGCTCGCAAATAGTCTAGCCTATGAACCAGAGCAAAACCCAACATCTGCCACCAGTGAAGCAACATCCACATAGCTGTAATTCACATAGCTATATTTTAAAGAGTAGAAACCGGCCAGGCTGATCTGTCAGATCAGCCGCCTGCCGATGCAATCTAGAGTTAGATAACTCACAAGATCAGTCACCCGCTTCAATAACCGGGCACAGTTCACAAGAAGCCACGGCAAAGAGAGTCCATTAAGGCTCAGTTTAGCGTGCATGACCCAGTATCACGAAACAGTAGTCAAGAGTACATGCAGTGACTTCACGGATTAAACGGAAGTAGTTCTCATCTACTTTCAGTAACTGGCATTTATGCCTCTGCACTGTATCAAAAATGATACGCAGAACACAACATTGCTATCCCTGAATGAATATACTCCGGCCAACTTGAAGTACCCCGACGGTGACCAACCAGTCCAGTCGCCGGCACTCACCCCAAATCCGATTTGTATAAGGAAACTCGCCATGCAAAGAACTCTTCTAGCCAGCGTAATTATTGTCTCGTTGAGTGCCTGTGACTCAAACGACCTTCCGTCTTTGAATGATTCAAATACTACCAACGTCGAAAGTAACCCGACCGTGGTGTCGGCTTCTGGTGGTCAGACCACAACTGACACTGCAACCGATACCGAAACTGTTGTCGCTACGAATACAGTAGTGATTAATGATGATGCCGGTAGCAGCACTTCAGACGGTGGTCAAACCATCAGCGACGATGCTGGCAGCAGTTCTTCAGATGGCGGTGAGACCATCAGCGACGATGCCGGTAGTAGCTCTTCAGACGGTGGCGAGATTGCGGACGACGCCGCAAGTGGCAGTTCTGATGGCGGCGAGAATACAACCGTCGTAGAACAAACAAATACACCTGGACCGGTTAATACCGATGCCGGTACTTTTGAATCAGAC
>CAZQKJ010000330.1:0-4663 GCA_964593315.1 uncultured Granulosicoccaceae bacterium | reverse complement strand
ATCCAGTAACACTGCACAAAAAAACAAAATAATGTTCGCTGCCCGTGGTTTGGCATTGGCCGCGATCATCCTGCTTCCGCCGGGGTCGTATTTGTCTATCGGCGTGCGGCTTTGGATTGATTCCAGTATAGGGTGCGCTGGTAAATTCGAGTTTTAATGAAGTAATAAAAAAAGCCAGTGATATAAAAATCACTGGCCTTAAGGTATTTACAGCTTATGCAGATCTACCTGCAGTTTTTACGCACCTTTAGTTTATAAAGGTGGGATCGTGATCAAGCAAACCACCAACGTTCAGCGATCTTGTTGCCATCGTTGATCCAGTTAGCAGCCACGTTATCATCGTGGGTTAATGTTTTTGAGTGTGCGTGAATGTAGTTTGCCCACATCGCGACAATGGCACCGCCATCATCATGCAGAAGTTTCTGCGCTTCGAAGTACTGGCCCTTGCGCTTGGTTTCATCAGTTTCAGATCGCGCTGCGACAACAACGTCATTAAACTGTTTCGCTGCATCCGTTTCTTTCCAGGCGGTGTCATTCCACTCTGTATCTGCTGTGTATGCCGCGGAGTACATCCAGTCCTGGGTAGGTCGGCCACCCCAGTAGCAGGCACACCAACCTTTCTTGTTCCAGACGTTTGACCAATAACCGTCACTGGGTTCACGAACGACTTCAATCGCGATACCGGCCTCTTTAGCGGATGCGGCTATCAGCTGTGCTGCATCTACTGCCCCTGCAAAGGCTGCGTCCGAGGCCGAAAGCTTGATAGTGCCTGTATGACCGGACTTCTTGTAGTGCTCAGCAGCTTTCTCAGGATCAAACTCACGCTGTTCGAGATCAGTATTCAGGAACGGCATGGCGCCGGAAATTGGAATATCGTTGCCAACCAAACCGTGGCCGAGCAGGATTTTGTCTACCAGCTCCTGACGCTTGATAGCGTATTTCAATGCGAGCCGCAGATCGGCATTTGCGAAAGGCTCTATGTCCAGGCGCATTGGAAAAGTGTAGTGCTGAGTACCAGTGGTCTCGAGGATTTCCAGATTAGGTGCGCGGCTTAGCAGCGAAACGGTTTTAGGATCAACGTTGTCGATGACATCGGCATCACCGTTCATGATCGCGTTCTGGCGAGCAGTTACGTCGAGAATCGCGAGTAGTTCAATCTCGTCAAAGTGGGCGCGTCCTTCCTTGAAATAGTTCGGGTTGCGCTTTGATAACGCTCGTACACCTGGTTCGAAAGTATCAAGTATATAGCCACCAGTACCTACACCGGACAATGCATCGATAGCACCGTCTTTCGAGGCTTGTATGATCAGGTGATAGTCACTGACAATGTAAGGAAAATCTGCGTTACCATCTTCCAGCTCAAAGACCACCGTATCATCTCCGTCTTTTTTAATTGACGTGATGGCAGTCAGTAAGCCTTTTGCAGCAGATTTAGATTCTTCACCGCGGTGATAGTCATACGTGGCGATAACATCATCTGCTGTGAGTGTTTTACCGTTATGAAATTCAACGCCCTTGCGCAGTTTAAATACCCACTTCTTTGCGCCATTAGCTGGTTCAAAGCTCTCTGCCAGCTCGGGAATTAAAGAGCCATCGCTATCAACTTCTGTAAGCTGGTTGCCATAGGAATAATGAAGTGCCTGAGTGAACCCGTTTTCTGAAGTGCCGGGGTCGAGTGTGTCGGTTGTTGAGCCGTAGCCCAGGCCTTGTCGCAAGCGCCCGCCCTTAACCGGTGTTGCAGCAATAGCATTGGTTGCCATGGTCATTGCCATGGGCAGAGTCGCACCAGCTGCCAGAGCGGTCATAATAAACTTACGCCGGCTGATTCTGCCTGCGGTCAGCTGCTGCGCATGATTGATAATGACATTTTTTTTCATAGGTATTCCTCGGTTGCCATATTCCGGTGCAGAACGCTGCCGCACCATTGTGGGTTTGTTATAAAGACACCTGCAAACGCGCTAAAACATGCGAGACCGGGTGTCGCAAATAATTAGACGGTCTGGCGCTACGTTGGTAAAGTGACTGTCGATACTATGTAGCGGGTATCGGCAGATCCTATCAGTTACAAGCACACACTATAACATTCCAGACGGGGAAATAATTGCATCCAGTATTAGTTACCATTGTCAAGCGGCTATTGTTAGGTTTGGTTACGCTTTTTGTGGTTTCCGCAATTATTTTTAGCGCTGTATCGTTCCTGCCGGGTGATTTTGGAGAGGCAGTGCTGGGGCAGGCTGCCACCGAGGATACCGTGGCGGCATTTCGCAAGGAGCTCGGGCTGGACAAACCGGCACCTGCAAGATACATGGATTGGGTCAAATCGGTCGTGCAGGGGGATTTGGGCACATCTTTTTCTGGTCGCTCTGCCTCGGGTCAGGATCGCTCGAGAGCGGTTGTCGATCTGATTGCCCCAAGACTCAAAAACACTCTCTTTCTAGCCAGTGTCGCGGCAGTGATAGCCGTGCCTTTGGCGCTGTTTCTGGGTTTAACCGCGGCACTTTATAGAAACACCTGGTATGACCGCAGTGTCAATGTCACCACTCTCACCACGATTTCAATGCCGGAGTTCTTTGTGGCCTATGTGCTGATTCTGTTGCTCGCTTCTCTGTGGCAGGTGTTTCCGTCGCTCGCCACTGTAGATGCCGATATGAATCTGCTTGAGAGACTGCGGCGCATTGCGTTGCCGGCTATCACATTAACCCTGGTCATTGTCGCTCACATGATGCGTATGACACGGGCCGCGATCATCAACTTGCTTGCCAGTCCGTATATTGAAATGGCTCGTCTAAAAGGCGCGTCTCGTTCGGAAATTATCTTAAAACACGCACTGCCTAATGCATGGGCGCCAATTGCGACAGTCATTGCCTTTAACCTGGCATTTCTTGTGGTCGGAGTGGTGGTCGTTGAAGTGGTGTTTGTGTATCCGGGTATCGGTCAGCTAATGGTTGATTCGGTGACCTCCAGGGACATACCGGTTGTTCAGGCTTGTGCACTGATCTTTGCCGGTACCTACATCCTTTTGAATCTAATTGCTGATGTCATCGGTATTGTGACCAACCCGAGGCTGTTACACCCGAGATGACAGACTCAAAAAGTTATAGCGCTTCATCAGAAGTGGGTGCCGTCAGGTTGCGTCGTTCTCGCTTTGAACGTACCTGGATCGCACTGAGAAAAGCACCATTGTCAGCCTGGTTTGGCATGATAGTGATCGCGGGATATATTTTTGTCGCTTTGTTTGCACCCTGGCTTGCGCCCTATGGGGAAGCTGAGATTTTTCCGGCACCGTTTGGTCCGTGGGAGCCGGCACACCGCCTGGGGACTGACCAAATAGGGCGCGATATTCTGACTCGCCTTATCTATGGCGCACGTAACACTATGGGTATAGCGCTGGTTACAACCCTGCTCTCATTTTTTATAGGTGGCGGGCTTGGCCTGGTAGCGGCGATCAATCGTGGCTGGCTGGACCAGCTCTTAAGTCGTGCAGTAGATGTATTGATGGCAATCCCCAGTCTGATTTTTGCGTTGGTGTTGTTGTCGATTTTCAAACCGAGTGTGGTCAGTTTGATTCTGATAATCGCAGTGCTTGATTCAACGCGAGTATTCAGACTGACGCGCTCTGTTGCCGTCAATGTGGTTGTCATGGACTATGTAGAGGTGGCGCGTCTACGCGGTGAAAAACTCGGCTGGGTCATGAAAAAAGAAATACTGCCAAACATTCTCCCACCGTTGGTGGCGGAGTTTGGTTTGAGATTTTCGTTTGTGTTTCTCACCATAGCTGCGCTTTCTTTTCTGGGGGTCGGGATTCAGCCACCTACCGCAGATTGGGGCTCAATGGTGCGCGATAATGCGTCACTGATTCAGTTTGCCCAGTACGATCTAAAAGCCGGATTGACACCCCTGGTACCGGCTGCGGCTATCGGGTTACTCACCGTTGCTGTCAATTTTGTAGTTGACTGGTTTCTTCACAAGACCAGTGGGCTGCGTGATGAGCACTGATCGCATGCAACCGTCTATTGAAAATAATCTACCGCTGTTGCGGATGACCGATATTCATATCGAAGGATTTTCAGATGAACGCTGGCATCCGATTATAAAAGGTGTAGACCTGACCCTCAGACGTGGTGAAGTAATGGGTTTAATCGGCGAGTCCGGAGCCGGTAAGTCTACCCTTGGACTGGCCGCAATGGGGTTCGCGCGTGCTGGCTGCAAATTCACCGGTGGCAGGGTTGAGTTCGAAGGGACCGATCTCTTATCACTGAAAGAATCAGAGCGACGCAAGTTGTGGGGCACAAAGATCGCCTATGTAGCGCAATCAGCGGCAGCAGCCTTCAATCCTGCCCACAGACTGATTGATCAAACGATTGAGTCAGCTTCACGGTCACAGTTACGTTCTGATGCAGAGTCTCGGCAAGATGCGATAGAGCTCTATGACGCATTGCATCTGCCAGACCCGTCTAACATCGGTGCACGATATCCGCATCAGGTTTCCGGCGGGCAACTGCAGCGGATCATGACGGCCATGGCAATGTCCTCCAGACCGGATCTTATTATTTTTGATGAGCCCACCACGGCACTCGATGTGACGACTCAGGTAGAAGTGCTCGCAGCGATGCGTGAGATCGTCGACAAATACCACACAGCAGCCATTTACATCACCCATGAT
>CAZQKJ010000329.1:0-4696 GCA_964593315.1 uncultured Granulosicoccaceae bacterium | reverse complement strand
GCAGAATTAAACCGAATATTCTCACTGATCTGTCTCCAGACTTAAGCGCGCACTGACTTGCCCGATATCCTTGCGGCTCAAATTGATAGTCTTGACAGAAATACCATAGGTTTGCTCAAGACCGCCAAGCACCTGCAACAGCTTGTTGAATTCAACCTTTGAGAATTGTGCACGAGCACCCTGGCTACCATCCGGTGTAACTCGTTCCGGCGTAGAAATTTTTGCTTTCTTTATCGCCTCATCAAGTAAAAGGTATGGGGCCTTGTTAAGTGGTTGACGCACACTTGCACCGCTCACAGATGCCACTGGCTTTTGCTGCTGCATCCACGCAAGATCTTTTTGCTTGGCAGCTACCGATGATTTTTTACTTTGAATACCTGCGTTCAAAGGCTCAATCGCAAACAGATACAAAATTGCACCAATGCCGACAATCGCGGTTGCGGCAACAATAAACTGCTCTCTTGGTGTTTGCGATGTATACCAACTCTTGATGCTCATGATCTTACCTCCACTCGCAGTCGTGCTTTGATGCGGTCGCGCTCTTTTGCCGCAGACTGCACATTGGCTACCAGCTGGCCTTCAGTTTCAAGACTTGATTTGAGCTTGTCTACATCTTGCAGAGTCTCAGCTTCAAGGACGATATCCAGCTGACCCCTTTTGTAGTTAATGCTGGTGACACTCGGATCCTGCAATTGCTTTAGCCCGGCACCAATAGCCGACATCATCACCACAAAGCTCGCATTGTCCAAACCACCGCCTGTGTTGTTGTTGAGCCGTGCACGCATTTGCCTGACCGGATCATTCTGCGGGTTTCTTATATCAGGATAGGCACGCTTGAGTGTGTCAGTCAGTTGGTTTTGCAGACGCTCTTCCTGGGCACCCAGTGCCTGGTACTGCAGAAAACTCGATCCGCCCCACAGCATCGCCAGTGCTGCGGCAAGCGCTGCGGGTAAGCGCCAGGGTTTCCAGGCTTTACCCAATGCTTCGCTTTTACTGTACTCTCCCTGCAACAGATTAATGCGGTCGGTATTTTTTTTGTACTGGCTAAGGCCGCGAGCAAAGAGGGCAACTTCGGTACGTATCAGTTCTGGTTGGTTATCCCGATGCAGTGAATAATCATCTCTGCCGCAAGCGTAATGGCGGGTGCGAACAATCTCACCCTCGATTTGCTCAGGTGACGCCCCTTCTATGGTGTTTGATAACAACATCGGTAGCATTTCTGTATCACAGGAGAATCCACGAGATGCAGACAATCGGACTGACGCATGACCGGAGTTTGTCATCACAGTCCAGCTATCTGAATGCAACGGCAGGGCGAGCGTCTCCGGAGTGATGTCCTGCAGATTCATTTTGACCGATTCTGCCATGCTCTGAATCCATTCCAGACCCTTACGCGCGACTACCGCAACCGGAATATTTCCGTTGGGGAGGCGACTACCAAAAGCAAAGTGCGAAGATTCAACATCCTGCGCGAGTTGCTCTTCCAGTGTATAAGGCACAGCTTTTAGTGCTTTGGCCAGATTGGTTGCCGGTACCTTTGCCTCTTCCATTAATAGTTCGGTACCTGCTACCACCATGACTACCCGGCGGCGTCCGGCAGCTTCTGCCGCATCCGCAAATGAACCATGATCTGCATTGCCAACAACCGAACCGTTGTCATCGCACACAGACCAACGCAAATAATCATCACCGATGCGTTGTAGATAAGTCAGTAAATACTGAGCCACGAAACTATTCCGCCTTTAATTGTTGTTGATCCGCACTACAGAGCACCACGCGAGCGCCGTAGTGTAGAAATTGCACCCTGCGAATCACGCTCGAAAATCGAAAACTGGGTTATGCTGATATCGTCGCGGGTGACAGTAACACGGGACATATAGTACTGGCTTTGAATACCTATTGAGCCGTTATCAACCAGACTGTCTAGATTTTCATCCTCGCTGAGGTTGGTATTTTGCTGAAAACCCGCAATGTCCTCATAGATGAGTCCGCCCTCCGATTCTTCATCCGGATTGGCGTTGGGGTCCGCGTTGGGGTCAACCGGATCAGCCGCCGGATCATCTTCTTCGGCGTTAATCAGGGAATCCAGTAGGCCGCCACCTTCAGGACAGGCTGGATATTCCTCCCAGTAACCATCATCGACTACCTTGATCTCATCAGCGATGCTCGCCATGTGGGGAGCCAGCGCCGCCAGTACCGGGCTGGATGCCGTATTGACATTGATGGCTGAACCCGTTGGTACCGTTGCAATATGTGGAAGCAATAGATCATAGTCATCCAGACCGCCTTCATCGGTGACCCTGAAACCTTTGACCAGCAATAATTCTGACGGACTGACCATCGGCCCATTGGCAGCGCGATAGGACGGCGTCTGGCCAGTATAGAAATCATCTTCGGCGCCGTTGCCTTCATCGACATTAATATCGCTATCGATCCAGTCTTTTATCGCCTCGGCTTTGGTCGAATCAATGGTGAGAGCGGTGAGCAGACGTTGCAGAATCTGATATTCAATCTGATCGACATTACCTTCCGCATTCACCAGATTGTTTACATTGAATTTGCCTTGAAGATCGATCACACAGCCTTCAACTGTCGCGCCATCAACCGGTACCGGCGGCAGGCTTTGCGCCCAGAAATCTTCGGTACTGTCTGAGCGGTTGCGTTCACCCTCAACATGGTCACGCCTCAGCACCGCCATCGCAAAGGTTTCACCGGCACCCAGCAGATTTTTAAGCTGCAGTTGCGTTTGTCGGTTACTGGCTATCTGGATGGCGCGTTGTTGTTTAGAACTCATCGCAGTCAGTGTCACTGTGATCAGAGCTACGATCAACAGAGTGGTCACCAGCGCTGCACCGGACTGCGATGCAATCTCTTTGTGCGGCAATGTAAATCTTGATTTCCTGCGTTTTAACATGCGTATTGCCATCACTCAAAAGGGCAGGATGAACAGTCGGTTGACTGATCCGATACCTTCAACGTCTACTGTGGCCTCTACTGCAGATGGCATACGATTAAACTCTTCTTCAGTGTTGGTTTCCGGTGGCCAGCTGGTATGCCACTCACCTAACTGCCTATCGAAAAAACGGAAGGTCAATGCGTTAACATTGTCCAGTATCCGGCGTTCACTAAACGACGATGCATCGAACCGATCGACGTGATACCAGTACCGGCGCAACAACCGCGACTGATCATCAATTATATAAGACACCCGTTGCAGGTCACTGCGCGGTGGCAATTGCAGTAGTGCCGGATTTGTCCACCCGCCACGGGTCACCTGAATCAAAAACTCACCTGCCTGACTGACCTCAAGGCCTTTGCTTCTACCTCCCAGCTCGTCTACCAGATCGCGGTTAACAATCTGTTCGAAATCTTCCTGCAGCCAATAGAATGTCCGCTCCATCGCATCGTATTGATCAAGGCTTTTCTCACTGACCTCGGCAATTCGGGTCACATTGAACCAACCGGCATACGCTGCCCCGGCCATCACTGCCAGTACAGCAATGGCGACGATCAGCTCAATTAGCGTAAAACCACGCTGCTGCATAGGCTCAGTTCTGCTGCCAGGTCGGTGAGTACAGTTCAACTGTGAGTGTATCAGTTTGGAGACACGTTTTGACTGAACAAACGCGGATTGCCGACAAAGCCGGCCAAGCGCACAATCGGGTTTTGATCATCTTCATCAAACCGGATCTCTATATCGACACGCCGCAAATCCTCATCCTCAACCGCTGAGACCAGGGTCTTCCATTGCCAGGTGACACCCAGCATCTCGGTGTCGCCGGTTTTACTGCCAGTTTCCGGGAAGCTACCGGCAATCTGCATTTCTGCTAACCGATTTGACGCGACCCATTGCGCGATGGCTCGGTCGCGCAGCCTGCCGGCATTGGATGCGGTGGCTCCCGCTGCCTGAATCAAAGCGCCAAGCACGATGGCCATGATCGCAAGCGACACAAGAATTTCTATCAGGGTAAAGCCCGTCTGTCTTTTTCCCGCAGATTTTTCAGGCCGGGGTTTTCGGCTTACAGTGCTCATCAGAAGGAATCAACCAAACCGAGTTCAATCAGATCTTCAACACCACTGGCAACCTGCCAACGGTCCTCGAGCAGACCTTTATCAACTATGACTTTAAAATCCGGCATGATTTCACCGTTAGACAACAGCATCACATGAGGACGGGTTTTGTCATCAATTGTGGCATCTTCAGAAGACTCAAGCGCCACAGGCACACCGGCAATCTCTACCTCTACTTCGATGCCGTCAGGCCATTCGCGTTTGCGGAAAATTTTGGTTTCGTATTCAACCCATTTTCCGGTGCGGTTATCACCCTCAAGTTTCAGGAACTGATAGCTGCCATCGGTAAATCGCACACCGATTTCAGTGGTCGTAAAAATTGATTCATCTGAGGCGCGACGGAATAGCTCTGCTAGCCGCCGCGCTTCGGTTCTGATTTGCTTTTTATCACCGCCAAAATTGATTCGCGGCACCACCGCACCGGTGACAGTTGCAATGATGGCAATAACCACAATCAGTTCGAGCAGCGAGAAGCCGCCTTGCCTGCGTGTCATCGTCATCATTCGCTAGTCGTCTCTAGCTGGTCCAGTTACCAATGTCAGCGTCTTCGCCTTCGCCACCGGTCTGACCATCACGGCCCAGCGAGTAGACATCGATATCACCGTTCTCACCTGGACTCAGATAC
>CAZQKJ010000328.1:0-4711 GCA_964593315.1 uncultured Granulosicoccaceae bacterium | reverse complement strand
TGGGAAGTTCTCTCGTCTCATCGGATTCAACGTCTGCAGCCTCTTTGGTTTCTATCATACCCAATCCTTTACTACTACCACTCCCAGAACTTGAACCAATCGTGAAGCCAAGAAAGTTGAGCAACACTAAACTCTTACTGGGTGTTGGAAGGCTCACTGATCAAAAACAGTTTGACCATCTAATCGAATGTTTCGCACAACTGGCTGAAAAGCACGCTCACTGGCACCTAGCGATAATTGGTGAGGGCGAAAACAGGAATAAAATCGAAAAGCTCATTACTGATCTTGAGCTAAATCACCGAATCAAGCTGATTGGCCGCGCAGGCAACATCAGTGACTGGTATCAAGCGGCTGATGCCTTTGCACTAACATCAGCAACAGAGGGCTTTCCCAACGCGTTGATTGAAGCCATGGCGCATGGGGTCCCTTGCATAAGCTACGACTGCTTGACAGGCCCCTCCGAAATAATTGATGACGGAAAAAGCGGACTACTAATTGAAGCCAATAATAAAAAGGAATTGACCTCGAAGATGGATGCACTATTGGAATCGGAGGATCTGAGGCAAAACATCTCAGAAAATGCTGTTGATATTGCGTCGACCCTAAATCCTGAATTGATAATGACCCAGTGGGAAGATGAGATAGAAAAACTTCTCCGATAAGCTGTTTAAGTGACAATGTTGAAGCACCAGTTTATCCGTAAAATCCTGTTGCTTTGCTTGCTACCACAAACTCTGTAACATAACTACTGAGCAGACTTGCCACTACTATGGGATAGCCCTGTTACAGCAGAAATGTGCTCCTGCACAAAATGAGACCTGGTGAAATTCCCTCTGAACCCCAGGGCATCACGAGAATAGCGATTTCGCAACCCTTCATCTGTACTCATACTTAGCATTGCAGCGGCAACAGCGTCGACTGTTCGCGATTCAAGAACAATTCCGTTTTTTCCTTCGTTCATCACTTCACGGCATCCTCTGCTATCGCAGGTAATAACCGGCACGCCCATGGACAGTGCCTCCATAAGATTCACAGGAACGCCCTCACGCTCACTTGGGAACACCACAACATCCGATACACTGAGGTATCTCTCAATACGATCAGTCCAGCCGGTCGAAATTATATTCTCATTCTTATTAAATTCAGATAGCTCATCATCCGTAAGACCACTCGGATGCAGATTGTCAAACTCGCCACAAACCAAAAGTTTTATATTTTTATTACTTGATTGCACTTGGAGGAAAGCTTTAACCACAAGGTGGAAACCCTTGAAGGCGACTAACCTTCCGATGAATACAAAAACCACATCACCCTCACCCTTGCCGATTTCTTTCTTTGTGCGTTCTTTGTCGGCCGTCGAGACATTATTTTCGTCAAATTTCTCCAAATCACAGCCAAATCCGTAACCACCTTGTAGTGCACAACGTTCTACTCCTTCCCTTTTCAGTGCATCGTAGTCATCTTGAGTAAGCACTATAAAGTTGTCGAGTTTTTTTGCCGACCAGCATTCTGCAAATTTTAGTAGTTTTGCCTGAAATCCAGTTGCCAACGGGAATCGCAATCCCTGAACAGTCGCGATAGTCGGCGGCCAATGAGACCTTCTTGCAAGTGCCGCAGTAAAGGCCGCAGCTGAGAAATGCACATCGACCACATCAGGCTTAATATCTTTTACAATATTATTTAACTTGCGGGCACTTTTCAGATGAGAAATGGGATTCATGCCGCGCGGAAAATCTATCGAGTGAAAAGTAACTCTTGATTGATCTTCTTCGTAGTTCCCGAGGCTCCTCCAGGAAGTCGCCAGATGGACTTCCCATCCTTTTGCAGCGAGCTCACCACAAAACTCGCGTAGAAACAAATACGAAGTGAGAGACGGAATTACTACCAGAATCACCATATTGCCAACCTTATTCTCAACATATTCAGCACCAACAAAAACGCTACACAACACATTTTCGACTTCGCAACTCCCAAAAAGTCGATCAGCGCACCCTCAATTATTCAACGAATTAGATCTAGCCGTTACAATGCTACTGCAACTCTGAATTTTTAAGTGCAGCGCATGGTAAACCAACGCTATTTGTTCCACAATTTCTATCGGCAGTATCTGCGACCCGGACTCAAATCTGTAATCACCTTTCATCGCTGCCACCAACCACTGGGAACCCATTTTGCAGCCCTCGATTTTCAACTCGTTTCGCAACAACCTGATATTCCTGCTGACGCTGTTCATCTCTACAATTGTGGTGATCTACGGCGCCAACGGTGTCAGGGGCACTGACCAATACTGGTATCAGGCAGATGTGGAAGCACTGGCCGCAAAAAAAGCACCCGTCACAAATATGTATTACCCAGGGCCCATACTCCGAAAGAACGAAATTTCTGAGCCCAACTACTTCATGCATAACGGCCCGCTGCCTCACATCGCAGCGAGTTTAGGCGGTGCTGAGAAAACATACAGCAGCTGGATACTTATAAACCTGATCAGCCACTGGGTGGTTGCCTGGGTAATTTTTCTTATCGCCAAAAAATATTCGAACCTAAGAATAGCTAACTGGTCAGCGGCATTCTATCTACTATCACCCATAGCGATCTGGCAGTCGATTAATATGCTGCAAGAGCAATTTTATGCCGGGCTACTTGCCATATCTATTCTCGGCATTATATTCCATGACCGACTGCTAGCACACTCCATCACTGTGGCAGCCCTTATCACGGGCATCCTTTCTCATCCGATATTTCTTATCATTGCACTCATACATGCCACTGTGATCATCAGTACAGGGTTGAGCAAAAAAAGCTATAAGCAGGCTCTGCTCGGTCTTTTTCTAGCGGTTGTGTACCTGATAATTAAGAAGTACACAAATCTTCAATTCCCGAGTTCATTCCAACCAAACCTCAGTGCAATTATTCAAGGGTCAGTTCCACGCGTATCCAATATGATGTGGCACTACTCAGACGCACAGGTTCCAATCGATTTTTCACTCATTAAAAACAAAATTTCTTTTGCTGCATCGGAACATTTTTTCCGCCTCAAGAATGCGCCAATATACCTATTTACAAATATCGCTCTGTTTTCATACGTCTATTTACTTTTACTGAAAAGAAAAAACTACCACTGGACACTGTGGATAACTCTTGGTGCGGTGTTTGGCTGCTATCTGGCAATACTGACTTTGATGCAAACACAGGCTAGATACCAGCAAATCATTTCGGTGGTTTCTTTCATCTCTATCGCACTGGCCTGCCATCAATTAGCATCAAAAATCCATCTCCCTCCAAAACTGCTTAGTATCGCTCGGAGCGCCGCACTATTAGCAACACTCAGCATTAGCCTTTTCATGGCACATAGCGCTCACAGACAGGGATCTCTCGAAGCAGTAGCCATGAGTCAATTAACAGATAGATTCTCTACACTAGCAGAAGACGCACGCATATTGATTTTAGATAGTGAACATGAACTAAAATTAGGCTACATACTAAAGCCACGAAAAGTTCTAGCAGTACGCAGCTCTTTTATAGAAGAGAGTTCATATTCAAAATCTATAGAGCTGTTTGAACCAACACATGCCATATCAACCAGGGAAATTCCACTGACGAGCAGCGCCTTCGAGAACTACCCGCCAATTGAGAATGTAAATTCTGAGTACCTTGGAGATTTCTATATTCGACAGTTGAAATAAATTAATCCGGTATACCGGCGGGATGTTCTTACTCCCGCTGCGTGCTACTCGAATACATAATTCTATTTCTAACTATGGCAATAATTTTGTACCTACTCAGCAGGCAATGATGAAAGATATAGTTCCTCGTACTGCCTGACAAATGATCTTGTATCGTCGAGATTAAAATTATTTTCAATATGGAGCCTTGCCTTCTGACCAAGACTCTTACGCTCCTCTGCACTCATACTGGCAAACTCCCTCAAAGCTTCTGCTAAAGCGGACGAATCCCTCGGCGGCACAACCAGCCCCTGATCCCCTACAATTGCAGCAGCGTCACCAACATCAGTACTAATGCATGGCACATGGCACGCCATCGCTTCACCTAAAACATTTGGAAAAGATTCACTAAAAGCAGAACTTAAAACAAATACATCGAGATCGGGTAATAGCTGTGGAACATCATGCCTTTCTCCCAATAAATGCGTTTGACCTGAAATACCTAACTCGGTAATTTGTGAAACCAATGCTGGTGTATTTTCATCCACACCTGGGCCGATTAACACAAAATGCATAGCTGGAAACTCTTTGGACATTATTCCAATTGCATCCAGGAGATTGGCATGATCCTTCATCGGTGCATATCTAGCTACCGACCCAACTAGTATTGTGTTGTCGGGGAGTGACAAAGACTCTCTGAGGCCAGGTATAAAATCTTGCGGAGGAAACGATTTCAAATCAAAGTTATCCCTGATGGTCAGAGAATTAGACTCATTGAAACCATTCTCTATGTGCTGCTCTCTACCCGTAACAGCGGAGAAAACTACCGCTTTAACCGATTTTGACAGCTTTGCACTCAAGACTATTAAAGCCGCAAGGACCTTTTTCTCGGCTTTAATTGACGCTAGTGATTGGTGCACACTCCAATACACTATAGCGTCATTTCTGTACATCTTTGTGGCAAAAGATGCCATCAAGTTACCGTGATACATCCAGCCTTGTACGATTTTCGGATCAATCATTTTCAGGATTCCCCGCAACCGTACTAT
>CAZQKJ010000327.1:0-4727 GCA_964593315.1 uncultured Granulosicoccaceae bacterium | reverse complement strand
ATTAGGTAATACAGTACATGTGTCCACTGCCGGCTTTGTAGTCTGCTTGTATTTACCGAGCCAATTTGGCATGATTTATATCCATGATTAAAACTGGTTCATGCACTTACGATCAATGTAGTTTTTTAATCGCCACATTAGATGTCCGGACAGGCTAATACCGTTTTTCTCACCAAACGCTTTTTTACCGCCGAGAGAAACCAGCTTGAGGTAATCCGTTTGCGGGGAGTAGGCATCGAGCTCTACATTGGTCAGCCGCTTTCGGATGTTATTCAGTAACACGGGTGCCTGTCTGACTGCATAAACACCGGCCTTAGGCCTGGGGTCGAAGCTCATGTGTGCGCAGTCGCCAACGGCGAATATATTCGGATCGCTGGACTGAAGTATATTTGAAACCTCTATGAAGCCATCAACCAGTGTTAGGCCAGTGTCTTTGAGCCAGGCGTGCGGCGTTGCACCTGCAGCACCTACGATAAAGCTAGCATCAATTGTTGCGCCGTTAGCCAGATTAATACCGCTTGAGGTAACTTCTGTCACATTGACTCCTTCCATTACTTTTACGTTGTTTTCCTCAAGGGCTTTCCGTACGCGCTTTTGTGTTTTAGCGCTGTTAGAAGACAGAATAGTGCTTCGATCAAGCAGAGTGACTGTAGTGGTTTGAGCTTCCCGTCGGAGTGCAAAGGCCATGGCCATTGCCAGCTCGGCGCCGGCAATACCACCGCCTATTACAACAACATTTTTTAAGCCTGTAGATGATCTGAACTCGTCCCATCTGCTTGAGTAGGTTCCGAGTGGTTTGGCAGGAACTGCGTATTCACTAAAACCTTGCAGAGATTGCATACGCGATGTAATGCCAACATCTACTGACGCCAGGTGATAGCTGACAGAGGTGTCATCTTCTAGTGTGATTATTTTTTTATCCGGATCTATAGCTACGGCTCTGCCATCGATAAGTTCTGCTCCGACTTTTTGAGTGAGCGCATGCAAATCAATATCGAGCTCTTTTCGACTGTAGTGACCGGCTACGAAACCCGGCAGCATCCCGGAGTAGGGAGCGGTGGTGCCCGGATTAATCACAGTGATGTGTGCACCATCCAGCGGTTGTTTTTTGAGGTCGTTCAGCACCAGAGCATGTGTATGACCACCACCGATCAGGACAACTTGATTCTTAGCTTGTGAGTTAGTTTGGTTCATGCTTGGGTAGCGACGAGTTGAAAAAAATGGAGATTGTTATAAGCACTCGATTGATACTTATCGTTAAAAATAGCCGGATTTATTTATTCTTGCGGGTTTTGCATTTAAGCGTATCTACACAGCCCGTCATTGAATTGAGATGCGAAATACATTTGATGTACTACAAGCAAAAAATGCGCTGCCTGTAATATGAGGCGGCGCATTTCGTTACAACACGCAGGCTAGAAGCACATTAGTAAAACTAGTGTGCGAGCCTGGATACAGTCTTAATTACGAGTAATGGTTACTTCCAGCAGTCGGGTATCAGCAGCAAAATCAAAGTTTGGATTCTCTGATCCTGACTGACCTGGGTGCAGGGCTACCGCGCCATTTTCATCATCAGTCATGTTTGCATCACTACCGCATGGTGGTACCCAGTAATCCAGCATCAGTACGTTCGATTCGGAACCTGCATCATAAATAGGCACAAGGAATGTTTCGGTTGTGTCCATAGACAATGTGTGACCGTTTACACCACTGAAGCCATCATTCGTACAAACAACCATGCTGACAAGAGACAACACCTGAACATCTGAAACCAGATCAAGCTCTACCGAAGATGACATGCCAGGCAATAGTGGACCTGGGTTTTCAGGATCAGGAAAGCCTACAGCAAAAGCACTTGCAAGACCCTGATCTGTCAGGTAGCCAAGCTGATTAACCATTGGTCCGTTATCGCCGTTTTCTGCAATAGCGACAATTGCATCATTGGCTGGCTGGCTCGGGTAGAAAAGTCGCATGCCGTTCTCTGCATTAGGTGCGTTATGTAAAACCACAACTGGTGGAGTCATTGGCTGGTATGGAGAGGTATTAGTCATCGTGACCGTGATAGTGCCAGGTGCAGCAGAGGCTTCATCAACCAGTTGACCACGCACTTCACCCGGTGCATTTGCCTCAGTGTGGACATTGACGTATAGATTACCCATCTCAAGCAGAGCAAGCGCATCAGCGTCTAACGCAGCACCTTCTGGTACTGACCAGACTGTTCCGTCATCGTTGCTTTCAAGGCCGACTACAACTGGCCCGGCTTCACCCGGTGCACCTGAATGGATGTGCGCTGCAGTTGCTTGCCCGGTGAGTCCTTCAACAGTTACTGAACCGGATATTGCTCCGGTTTGTGTGTCGATAGTGAAGTGCGCTTCGCCTGATGCACCGTCAACATTAGCTGGCGGCACGGTGATTTCGCTGTTCAGGCTAAACGCAATTTGAGTACCGTTATCAGAGGCAGGCGCATCGTCAGCAGCGGCATCACCGACTGGCGTGAAGTCAAAGTTGCCATCTTGTCGCAGGTAGAAGATACAAGCAGAATCCGAAGCACAGTTCATTTCGTGAGCCGTCATTGGTGGTACGCTGAAGTAGCCACCCGGCTGAATAGTAGTTGGGTTAGTCTGATTAAAAGGAACCGGTACAACTACGTCGCCTCGCAGTACATAACCACGTGCTTGCAATGAATGATAGTGTGGAGGTATGCCCATACCGCCCTGTACGCGTACCAGTGTGCCATGCTGTGCATCATTCTGAACACTGAAGTCACCAACGACCTGACGAAATTCAACACCGGGCAGTACATCGGTCCAGCCTTCAGTTTCACTGAATGGCACTTCAATGGCCTCTGCGTTGCGAGGTGCGGTACCCATCTCTACTGCCATATTGCCAGTGGGCGTAACATCAAAAGGGCCGTCCTGGTGAATCAGGAACAAGCAGTCTTCATTTGGATTAAGGCAACCCATCAGATGCTCCGTGGATGGTGGTACAAAACCAGCACTGCCGGTGACCATCATCATTGGATCCATTTCATCAATCGGTGCAGGGATTTCCATTGGGCCATCAACAACCACGGACCAGGTGCCCTGTGTATGGATGTGCGGAGGAATAGCGCCACCTGCTGCTACTCTGATAAATGTTTCATGAGCACCGGTGTCATCGTTATTGAATGCCGGAGCGAGTTGTACACCCGGGAATGGAGTATCGAAAAACTCTACCATTTCAGGAGTGACGAATACGGCATCAGTATTGGCGGGGACTGTACCAGTGTCATTCATGCCGTCGTCGTTCATGACAGCATCATTCATATCCTGATCGTCAAGGCTGACTACCAGATCACCGTCGTCATTCAGTGACAGGTTTACAGATACAGATTCACCATTTGCCAGATCACCTTCGATACCTTCCAGTGAGTCAGCACCGCAGGCAGTCAGTGACATGATCACTGCTGCGCTGGCAAGTCCTTTGACTACACGAGCATTGTGCGTGCTACTTAGTTTAAAGACTGGTTTTTTCATTAGATTTTGTTCCTCGTTTAATAAATGTTTTTGCAGTGTGGATTGCTAGAAAACCCCTCCGGAGAGCCGGAGGGGAAGTACAGCCCGGAAGACAATACAACTCGGTCTTATTGACCGGAAACGCATCTCACACCAGCATTACCTGGCTCTATCTGGCTGATTGTGCCAGGTGACGCTGAATTCTCAGTGAAGACCCAACCATCGCTTGCAGTCATTACTCCGCAGGCAGGGTTTATGAAGTTGAAGCTCACGTTTTCATCTGAATCAACAGCCACAGTGACATCTGACATTTCCTGTGAGGTAGGTAGTCTCCAATCAATGATACCAGCCACGCCCATATCGCTCAGCACCTGACAGTTAGAATCCTCTGGTCGAGTGACACCTGCAAAGCAGAAAGAAATATCGTTAACCCAGGTCAGGCCTGTGTCCGTATCAATCAGAGTTTCAGCACCGTCTACATCAGAGATAGATGAAACAAGACGGTTAGTGCTCATAGCAGTGGAAGTGTCGCCGGTCGGGGTGAAGTCAAAGTCACCATCCTGACGCAGATAAAAGATACACACAGACGAAGATGCACAGTTCATTTCATGTACTGCCATTGGAGGTACACTGAAGTAGCCACCTGGCTGAATGGTGGTTGGATTCGTTTGATTAAAAGGAACTGGTACTACTACATCTCCCTGTAATACATAACCACGTGCCTGCAGCGTATGAAAGTGTGGTGGAATACCCATGCCGCCTTGAACACGTACCAGCGTACCATGCTGTGTGCCATCCTGAACACTGAAATCACCAACCACCTGACGGAACTCAACACCCGGGATACCAACATCATTCCAGCCTTCAGTTTCACTGAATGGTACTTCGATAGCGTCCGGGTTGCGTGGTGAGACACCCGTTGCGACTGCGATGTTGCCTGTAGGCTCAACACCAAAAGGACCATCCTGGTGAATCAGAAACAGACAGTCTTCATCAGGGTTGAGACAACCCATCAGGTGTTCAGTTGATGCGGGTACATAACCAGCACTACCGGTGATCATCATCATCGGGTTCATCTCATCAATCGGAGCCGGTATTTGCATTGGTCCATCGACAACAATTGACCAGGTGCCTTCAGGATGTGTGTGCGGAGGAATTGCGCCGCCTGCAGCCACTCTAACGAAAGTTTCGTGTGCGCCGGTTTCATCGTTATTGAAAGCCGGCCCGAGCGCT
>CAZQKJ010000326.1:0-4729 GCA_964593315.1 uncultured Granulosicoccaceae bacterium | reverse complement strand
ATATCTGTTTGACCTCTGATCACCGCGAGAAACTTTTTATGTTGATAGAAAGTAGATCCATTATGATCTCCGGCATCCAGAAGAGTAGGGTCAACTGGCACTTCACGTTCTATGGGGCCACCGGGTGACCGCGGACTGATCACCACTCTGGGTATAGGCTGAGGTCCCAGGTGGTCTGGCCAAAAACGCGCGGGTCCGGGTACTTGTGCTTCAATTTTTCCAAGCCTCCCGACTGCGTGAATCTCTTCCTGGTATCTGGATCCTTCGGCAAACATACAAAGCTCCAGCATTGCACGAGCGCCGCTATCAAAATCTACGATGACATAGCCATTATCAAATATATCGGGTGTTTGACCATTGTAAGTCTCATCAAGGTGGTTAACATTCTGCCCGCCGGATGCCATGACGATTGTCGGTTCAGCTTTTAAAGTAAAACGCATCAAGTCGAAAAAGTGGCAGCATTTTTCTACGAATGTGCCGCCTGTCTGTTCGTTAAAGCGATTCCAGTCGCCAACTTTTTCAAGAAAGGGGAAACGATGTTCCCGAATGGTCAGCATAGTGATGCCGCCTGTCACCTGCTCAGCCTCTTCCAGGAAAACCGCTACGGGTGGCATATACCGGTATTCCATGGCAACCCACACAGGAGCGGGGTAGCTTGCAATAAGTCTATTGATTCGCGATATATCATCTGGATTGGTGAACAAGGGCTTTTCCACCAACAAAGGTTTTGGAGTCTGGCAGAGTATCTCCAGTTGTTCTATATGACGAAAGTTCGGACTCACAATGACATAACAATCAAGTGCTTCAATGTTGAGTAACGATTCAAGGCTATCGGTAATAACAGCGTTAGGTGCCAGCGCCTGCGCCTTTTTAGCCATTCCCTCATCGGGCTCATAGATGGCTATTACGCTTGTATCTGTCAAAAGTGCTATGTTGCGGAGATGTTCCTGTCCCATCATGCCGCAGCCAATCAGGCCATAATTTGTAGTTGTCATCTAAATAGTAGTCTCTATAGTCGTTGAACATACCGGGCTTTGACTGGATCGAACCAGGTTTTGGAATATTCAACGGGTTCTTTCTTTTGTGCCCAGCTAAGTCTTTCGATATAACCGAATGCACTCGACGGATTCTCACTGAAGTGCTCAGGAGCCCATTTGGGTAACGGCTGTACAGAGACTTTGTCCTCTGCACGATGTATCCAGAAATTTAGCTTTACCTTATAGTATCGATATAGTGAATCACCCAATGAGTCGGGATCAATTTTTCCTGCGCCCCGATCGAGCCATATCTCTTCCAGTGCAACAGGTGCTTTATCTAATCTGCGTAGCCTTCGTATTCTGGTAGCGCGATCTGACGTGCCAAATTTTTGTAATCTGGCCGGTTTTTTTAATTCCTGGATATCGAGGATTGATGCAGTTGGCAGACCGCCACCTCGTGGTAGTTCAAGTCTGAACATCGAGTAAATACTGTCTGCCTGTGCATTGGTTCGTACGTAGTTGCCTGATCCTTGAACGCGTTCAAGTAAACCGCTTTTCTCAAGTTCAGTTAATGCCTTTCGCAAAGTTCTAACAGTGGTGGAAAACTCCTTTGCTAGTTCCCGTTCTGGTGGCAGACGATCACCGGATACCAATCGACCAGCCGCGATTTCACGAGTAATTGACTCGCTGATCTGCTGATATAAAGGAATCAGGGTTGATGTTGTTCGACCTTGTTTAGACAAAGCTCGTCAGACCTATTGATACACCGTTGCTTGTGATTGTATTTCCAGGCTTTATAGCCAGGACCCTTTCATTGCTGCCTCGATGGTGTCATTCACTCATCGGTACAATAAAATTGATACACCATTGATTTGATTGAATTGCGGATGATATCATAACCGTTGGCGAATCGGGATAGTTCTATGTCTACAGTACCCATAACATCAATGGATCTTGATGCAGCGGAAATCTCATGGTTTTCGGCGCTGTGTTCTGATGACTATCAGTTTCTGGGTGTGCCGGACGGTACATTGCGTTCTTCATGGGAGCATTGCTCAGGCATTGTAAAAACTGCTGAAGAGCAGGGGTTTAAAAACGTGCTTTGTCCATCGTCATATCAGGTGGGGCAAGATACTTTGAGTTTTGTGGCGGGCTGTGCGCCCATCACTTCTAAAATTAACCTGCTGGCAGCTGTACGTTGCGGTGAGATGCAACCGATCATGCTCGCACGCACCATCGCAACGCTTGATCACATGCTGGAGGGTCGACTAACAGTCAATATCATTTCTTCGGACTTTCCGGGTGAAAAGGCTGATAGCGGTTTCCGTTACCAGCGTTCCAGAGAAGTGGTTGAAATTCTTAAGCAGGCATGGACGCAAGATGAAATTAATTACCAGGGTGAGGTGTATCAGTTCAGTGATGTCAGTACTGAGCCCGCAAGACCCTATCAAACCGGCGGTCCGCTGCTGTATTTTGGCGGCTATTCACCACCGGCATTGGAACTCTGTGGTCAACACTGCGATGTCTATCTGATGTGGCCGGAGAAAAAGGAAGAGCTTGCAGATCGCATGAAAGCGGTTAACGAAGTGGCAGAGCGCTATCAACGGACACTCGATTATGGTCTGCGCGTGCACATGATCGTACGTGATACAGAGGCTGAAGCTCGCGAGTACGCTGAGTACATAGTTTCAAAGCTGGATGATGAACAGGGTCGTGCGATTCGTGAGCGAGCACTTGATGCAACATCGCTTGGTGTGAGCCACCAGGCAAAAAACCGGGAGATTGCAGCAGACGACGGATTCATAGAGCCCTTGCTGTGGACAGGGGTTGGGCGTGCGCGCTCCGGTTGCGGTGCAGCATTGGTAGGATCAGCAGAACAAGTCATCGAGCGTATTCACGACTATCAGAAAATGGGAATACGATCATTTATATTTTCTGGTTATCCCCACTTGGAAGAGGCAGAACATTTTGGCTCAAAGGTGCTTCCGCATCTTAACAATTGTTCCTTGCCCGATGTGTACGGACGAGTGCCAAGTTCCCCTCCAGCGACTCCACTTGCTACAGGCGTGCGCAAATAATGCAAAGAATAAAACTAAATTCTGACATAGAGTTCAGCCGTCTAATTTATGGCATGTGGCGTATTGGTGATGACGACAATACTACTGCTGCCCACGTAGAGAAAAAGATTCAACTGTGCCTTGAGCAGGGGATAACCACTTTTGATCAGGCAGATATCTACGGTGGTTACACAGCAGAGGCAATTCTCGGTGCTGCACTCAGTAAGAATCCATCGCTACGGCAGCGCATGGAGATTGTCACAAAATGCGATATCGTCGCACCCGTTGGTCGATACAGTGACCGAAGGGTTAAATACTACGATACAACTCGACAACATATCGAAGCTTCTGTTAATCAATCGCTTAAAGATATGCAGATAGATTCGATTGATCTGCTACTCATTCACCGACCCGATCCCTTGATGGATCATAATGAGACGGGCCAGGCGCTGGATGATTTGGTGAAGTCTGGCAAGGTGCGTTCGGTTGGTGTGTCCAACTTCCGATACTGGGACTGGAATCTACTGCAGTCGGCAATGACGCAGCAACTGGTGACAAACCAAATTGAATTAAATCTTAACGCCCATGATGCTCTTACTGATGGCAGTGTTGCTTTCTTGCAGGAGCGGGGCATCAAGCCGATGGCGTGGTCACCATTGGCGGGTGGCAGTCTGGTCAACGAAAACAACGATGAAATGGCCGGTGTGCGAAAAGCGTTGAAAAAAATGGCTGTAGAGCAGGGCGTAGGCGCAGATGCGGTTGCTGTATCCTGGTTACTTAAGCACCCGGCTACCATCTTGCCGATACTCGGGACCAACAATTTACAGAGAATCGAGACTCTGTCAGATGCTTTAAAAGTAGAGATGAGCCGGGAAGACTGGTTCATTCTTTATGAAAGTGCACTTGGTTGTGAGGTGGCGTAAACATCATGTCTCAACCAAACTTCGACACCACATCTTTTGCGGCGCCTGCACAAATACTCGTTGACTCGAGTGTGCAGAATTATCTACCAGGACAAAGTGACGCACGAGTGTTGCGTGATGCGATGGGGAAATTTGCAACGGGTGTGACGATAGTAGCCGTCAACACAGCGGATGGTCCAATAGGAATGACAGTGAATAGTTTTTCGTCACTGTCTATTGATCCGCCACTGATTCAATGGGCAGTGGCAAAGAAGGCAGGTCGTTATCATGCATTTATGCAAGCGACTGAATTTACAGTCAATATCTTACGTGCAGAGCATGCTCAAATGGCGCTGGATTTTTGCAAAGACGCCAGTGCCTTCAATGATGAACAATGGCTAGCGGATTCAAAGCGGCCCCCCTTGTTGAACACTGCTCTTGCAAGTTTCCATTGTGAACAGAAATCTCCATACGACGGAGGTGATCACAGTATTGTCATTGGCCAGGTGATTGAGGGTGCCTTTAGTGAGGGGGTGCCACTGATATTTTTTGGCGGTGAATTTGGATATTTCTCGAAGCATAAGAATTGAGCTGAGTTTGGATGGTTAAATTGATTGCTCTACAAGGGATTAACACTCTCTTTGTAACCATCTTAGTGCGAAACGCAACAACCTAAACATCCAGAAACACGCGCTACTGCGGTCTACTCATGCGCGCGATTTTTCACCGACATAATCTAGCCAGAGCCAGAGCCAGAGCCAGAGCCAGAGCCAGAGCCAGAGCCAGAGCCAGA
>CAZQKJ010000325.1:0-4752 GCA_964593315.1 uncultured Granulosicoccaceae bacterium | reverse complement strand
ATAGAAAAGCTTGAGGCAGAGTACGAACCCTTTGTATTTCATGCCACAGGTGTAGGTGGTCGTTCGATGGAGAAGCTTGCCGATGGGGGCTTCTTTAAAGCCGTGATGGATCTGACCACCACTGAAATTTGTGACATGCTGTTTGATGGTGTGTTTGCAGCGGATGAGGATCGGTTTGGTGCCATCATCCGTCAGAAAATGCCGTACGTTGGTTCTGTTGGTGCGTTGGATATGGTCAACTTTGGAGCGCCGCCTACTGTACCTGCGAAATATGAGGGCAGACTTTTTTATGAGCACAATCCGCAGGTCACACTGATGCGTACCACACCTGATGAAAATCGGCAGATGGGGCAGTGGATTGCTGAAAGGGTTAACTTGATGGATGGTCCGGTTCGATTCCTGTTACCACAGGGTGGAGTATCTGCGCTGGACGCGCCTGATATGCCGTTCCACGATGAATCAGCACGTGATAGTTTATTTAGCGCTTTTCGTGACACCTTTGTAGAGACTGAAAATCGTAAAATCGTGGAAGTACCACATCATATAAATGATGCCGAGTTTTGCGCGGCCGCGGTAGCGGCATTACACGACATCACCTGACTGCTGCTCAAGCAACAGGTCTTTTTCGGTTGGCTCACGCAGCGCGAGTTTTCGTCTGCGTGAATCAACCTCGCTACTACCTCTATTATCTACTGGATCGCGGCTGCGAGTATCGGAGCGCGCGCCTAAGTTAGACGCAGTCGTCATAATCGAATCAACAAATCAGGTTTTTTGTAGTGATGCCGTAACCATGCCCTAATAATAATAAACGGGATGTCCAGTGGTTAAGATTTGTGCAGTACCAGCAGTAGCTTTCACTCTGATTTCAATGGCGATCAAGCCTTCGATGGCGACAGAAATCGATTGTCTTTACGACTCTAATTCTGAATGGCCCTGGGTGGATTCCAGGGTTTGTCAGCTGGAAGAAAGACCGTTGATATTTGATGACGATGGTCAGGCCATTTGTAGCGATCCGAGAGCTGACAAAGACGGTGATGGTTGGGGATGGGAGAACAATGCTTCCTGCATGATCGATCCAAATGTTGTCGAGAAGCAAAGCAACGTGCCTGCTTTGGAAGTGATTCAAAAGGATCTGGTTGTCTTTACACAGGACTTTGAGTCAGGTGAGCTTGGCACTTATGTAGATGAGACGCTCAATAAACAATGGCGTACTCCCATGTGGCATCAGGGCATTCGAGAGGGGCACGCGAAAATAGTTTCTCGTGGTGCTTCTGGTAAAGCGCTTGAGGTTAAATTTCCGGCACACCAGTATGGCCATAGTGGTGCAGTTGCCTTTCTGAACGATCTGTCGTTCGGTACCGGTATAGATCGTAACTTCGAAGAGCTATACGTTTCCTATGATGTGAAGTTTGCCGATGATTTTGATTTTGTACGCGGTGGGAAATTACCAGGTTTATGTGGATACAATATTAAGCAAGATCCAAGAGACGGGTGCAACACCGGTGGAGGTTTTCCTACAGGCTATGATGGTTGGAGTGCCCGTGGTATGTGGCGCGAGAACGGTGAGCTGGAAAACTATGTTTATCATTCAGAGCAGTTCTATGAATACGGTGATGATGAGTACTGGGGTGTTAAAGCTGAACCCGGTAAGTGGCACACATTTCAACACCGTGTTGTATTGAATACAGTTGGTGAAGCTAACGGTATTGTTGAAGCCTGGTTCGATGGAGTAAAAGTGCTGAGCTCAACGAATATGCTTTTTCGCAAGACCGAAGATATCGCTATCAATCTTTTTTACTTTAGTACGTTCTATGGTGGTGCTGACCCCTCCTGGGCGCCGGCAACTGACCAGTTCATGTACTACGATAACTTTCGCATTGCTACCACTCCACTGCAAGACGATGCGCCTGCTAATTTAGTCGAAGTAATAGAGTCTAAGCCAGTAGCTGAAGTAGCTGAAGTAGCTGAAGTAGCTGAAGTAGCTGAAGTAGCTGAAGTAGTGGAAGTAGTGGAAGTAGTGGAAGTTGTTGAAGTTGTTGAAACGGCTGAGGCGCCTGAAGTCGCTGCTGCTTTGTCGAATGAAAATTCTGGCCGCAATTCACAGCCGTCTGCAATTGAAGAAACCGTTGAATCCACAGTTGTGGAGCGGCCGGATGTATCGGAATCTGCGTCGGTCGAACAAGTTGCATCTGTTGCAGATTCAAGGGCGATTGAGGAATCAGTTGATGTAGAAGTATCATCTGGATTGCAGCAACCAGCGATTGGTGCTGCACAGGAGGCAGAGTCAGGTGGTGGATCGTTCTATATGTGGGGAATCGGGTTGCTGATTCTGCTAAGAAGGAAAGCTCAATTAGGACTTTTGTCTGGCAAGTAAGAATTTACTTCGCGGGAGGAGAAAGGATTCTCCTTACAAACCACACTGAGCGTTGAGCTCTTTAAGGTTATGTGAGTAAAATATACAAAGGCCGTCATCTGACGGCCTTTTCGCTATTTACTTATCGGTGAGTATAGATTTACCTGGAAACAGCTCGGTTAGAACTGGATATTGTCGATGGCGAGAATGGTAGATAGATTGTCATCTTCAACATCGGTAACAGTAAAAGTTATAAAAACCGGACTACCCAGTGTGGCGATATTAACAGCTTCCATTGTCCAGCCCGTTTGACCCGCGTAGCTGTCTTCAAAGCCATCACCACCACCAGTAAGCAGTTGAGGAATGCCCGTGCATTCGGTATTTCCGCTTACACCCACCAGATTTACCGTGGTGAGGATATTGGTGACACTGCCATTCGGTCCGGAGATAGAAACCACAGCTGAGTCATCAAATATGCTGCCTACAAATTCATTGAACTCGGCGGATACAAAATTGTAGTCGAATGAAATTGTATTCTGATTGGCATTCAAATTAATTGGACCAAGCTGCATTGTGCTGGAGGTTTCTCCAACTGCGAAGCCACCGGAGACAATCGTGTTGCCTGTGGTAATTGCCGCAAAGTTTGATCCTTCATTTGCCGCCAGGCACCCTATTGGTGATGTTACTACTGCGCCGTCGCCTGTGAATATCACACCTTCATCAGAGCTTTCAAAACTCAGATTGCTGTCAAATGCCTGCACGTTCGCATCGACTGTGGTTAAAGCAATTTCAAAGTTATCACCAGAGTTTGCGTTTAAGGTGTTACCGCCATCATCAAGGACACCCTCGGTTCCGCCGTTCAGTGTCAGTGTGACCGAGCTGCCTTCCTGATAGCGCTGTTGCGGTAAGAAAGTCAGAATGGCAAAGCCTGCTGAACTTTCTGTGATGGTGACTGAGCCGGGTACCTGTACGCCGTTTTGTAAAACGACGATATTGTTGAACAAGGAATCCAGAAACAGCTTGTCGTTAAAAAACAGTGTGATTGGTGTATCCACCGATGAGGCAACACCATCGTCCAGTACCGGAACAGTTTGAACAACAGACACAGTAGTAGCGTCTTCCGAGTCTGTGATTTCAGTGACTGCACCGTTGGCTAAATTGATAAATTCAATCCCGTCTACCACCGGGTTTACAGTTTCTGCCAGTCCATCACAGTTGCTGTCTATGCCGTCATTCGGGTTATCTACTGCGCCGGGAAATATAGTGGGGTCATTGGGAGCGCAGTCCAGTACATCAAAGGTTCCATCATTGTCTGAATCCACCATCAGTGGATCTATAGGGGCTGTTTCTACTACTACAACCGTATCTTCCTGTGTAACCGGATTGCCAAGCAGATCGTTGATCAGGTCTTCTCCTGCGTTGCCACCACCACACGCAGCGATGACTGAAGAGAAAAGCGTGACGAGCATCACTTTCCCTGCTTTGGTGAGTCCTCTCCGTGGTTTTCCGGCTACAAAAATTGATCTATCCATCATTGATTCCCTCTCTTTTCTAATAATTTGAACTAGCGAGGTTTGAATATAATCTCGCCGCAATTTATTGTCAATGGGAAAATAAACCCATTATAAATGGTTTGTTTTTTCAACTAAATCGCCTGGATTCAACGGCGGTTGGAATGAGGCAAATGGCAGGCGAGGGCTACAGTTGGAGAGTGCAGAGGTGCTTAAGCGACTGGTATTGCCTGCCGTTTTTTCGATATGCAGGCGAAACATTCTTCCAACCCACATGAACAGTTAAGTTGGCGGCTTGTCTATGGAAGCAAATTTACGGGGGTGTGTTTTGTTGCTGATCGGTCTACGACTTCAGGCACTCATTTAGAATGAGCTCTTTGAAGCTAATCACTGCGGCCTGCCGATCCGTTTCTGATAAGAGCTGCGGATACTCATAGGCGGCCTCAAAGACACCAATGGCAGTTTCATCGCTAACTAGCTGACGCATGGTTGTCAGTGGTACGCCCGCTTGCCTGGATGTCATGGCGGCCTGAGCGACATTCTCAATATGCTTGCAATATTCTACGCTCTGACCCGTTACCACGGTGGAGCATAGAGCCAGAGGTGCGATGATAAATCGGTGCATTTATTGTGTGGTCTGGTTATAACTTGCCTTTAATGCCAAATCGAAACCGCCAGTTATGTTACCGGGGCAGGTGTAGGCTATAACCAATATTACGCATGGTGTGCAAAAGTTGGACATCAAACGGTTTGTCTATCTTACTGCGTAGTCGGCTGATATGGGTTTCAACAACACTGGTTTTAGGGTCAAAGTGAAAATCCCAGACTTTCTCGAGTAACATGGTTCGGCTGACTACCCGACCTTCATTCTTCATCAGGACTTCTAGC
>CAZQKJ010000324.1:0-4753 GCA_964593315.1 uncultured Granulosicoccaceae bacterium | reverse complement strand
GGTGATGTGATACTCGGTCAAGACAACCAGTGGCAAAAAGGTCTCGGCCCGTGGCAGCTTTGCCGAGATGGTCAGCACCTCTACGGTCGAGGCACCGCAGACAATAAGGCACAACACACGATCAACATGGCAGCGCAACGCTTTGTCATTGAAGAACGTGGAAGTCTTGGCTTTAACTCACTAATGATAATCGAGATGGGTGAAGAAACAGGATCTCCAGGTCTTCGCGAAATAATCACTCACCACAAGCAAGAGTTCTCCGCAGATGTATTTATAGGCTCCGATGGTCCACGCTCTAACCCTGATCATGTGACACTGACACTCGGCTCAAGAGGTGCGATCAACTTTGAACTCAGTGTTAATTTAAGGGAAGGCGCACACCATTCAGGAAACTGGGGCGGCCTGATAGCAGATCCGGCAATTATTTTATCCAGTGCACTGGCGTGCATCACTAACAGCACAGGACAAATACAAATAAAAGACTGGCTACCGCCACCACATACAAAGGCAATAACACAGGCGCTTTCAAACGTCACAATCAGCGCTGGTGAAAATGCACCCGAGATCGATGCTGACTGGGGAGAACCCAACCTGAGTCCCGCTGAGAAAGTCTATAGCTGGAACAGCTTTTCTATTCTCGCGATAACTTGCGGGAATCCGCAACACCCGGTCAATGCGATTTCCCCAAACGCAGTGGCACACTGCCAGCTGCGCTATTTTGCCGGCACCAATGAAGACCAAATCATACCGGCACTGAGAGCGCATCTGGATGATCATGGTTTTCAAATAGTGAGCATTAACGCAGAGCCGGCTCACAACGGTGCGCGCTTCGCAGCCTCTCGCACCGAACCCGATCATCCCTGGGTATCCTTTATCCAATCATCAGTACAACACACACTTGGCGACAACCCACCTGCTACACCAACAATAATCCCGAGCATGGGCGGATCTATCTGCAATGACCTGTTTACCGAGCTGCTCAATCTGCCCGCGATCTGGATTCCACATTCCTATGCAGGTTGTTCGCAGCATGCACCGGATGAACATGTACTGCTGCCTGTATGCAGAAATGCACTCGAAGTAATGACAGGTTTATATTGGGACATCGGGGATCAGAAACTGAGTTCCAATATTCATAAATAACCCTGACATTGATAACAAGTAGTGATAACAGCACTACCTTGAAAATTAATCACCGGCCGGGCACTAATTTATTCGCGACGGGTCAATACTGATCCTGATATATTTTTTATCACCTTAAGGAATGGCTCAAATCTTGCTGCATTGCCAGCTGCCATGGAGACACATTTTATTACAATTGTCGAGGCGCCACCGCAAATCAGTCAGGGTATCTGATGCGTGAATTTAATACAAAAGGAGTAGATTAGTGATTAAAAAGTCGGCTTGTACGTGTACGCAACTGTCAGTTGAATTTGACGACACAAAAACATTCGAGAAGAACCCGCCGAACCAGAGACCCAATTCTGAGGATAGTTTTACCTACCTTCATAACGACCATGTCATAGCCACAGAAGGCAATGCCATCTGCCGCACCGATACCCGACAAGGACAAAATCGGTATCAATGTGCCGTGTGTAAAACTGAAGTGTTTTGCGTATCGCTAGAGGACAGGGAAATCATCGGGATCAATAATAATCTGATACTCGACAGCGCTCCAAACGCCCGTTACGCCGCAATTGCCGAGAGTTTTAGATCTGTTTTTCCAGGCTTCAAAGACGAAAAGTCCGATCTGCTTACAGACTAAATCATAACGGCGAATACGCGCCAGAATGGCTCCCGGATTTGCCTATGTCTTACCGCCGTTTTTTTGGTAATGGCGATACTGATAGTTTAATACGTTCGCAATATTGAAAGGGGCGTAGCATACGCTCCCTTCGACAAAAAAATGACACTACGTCACTCTGGTGTCACCCCAGCGTCACACTAATCCCGCTTGCTCTCGCGTTGCCATAAATTCTATATCAGGCCAACGCTCAAGCGTCATCTGCAGATTTACTCTGGTGGGTGCAAGATAGACCAACTCATCAGCGTGATCAATTGAGAGATTAGCTGCCGCTTTGGTTTTGAATTCTTTGAGCATCTTTTCATCAGGCACCTTGACCCAGCGCGCCTGTTGAATGCTGATGGTCTCAAACTGACAATCCACCTTGTATTCATCCTGCAGTCGTTGGGCTACTACATCAAATTGTAAAATACCGACCGCGCCCAGTATTAAATCATTGCTGGTAACAGGCTTAAATAACTGAGTTGCGCCCTCTTCGCATAGTTGACCCAGACCTTTTTGTAATTGCTTCATCTTCAGCGGATCTTTAAGCACCGCTCTTCTGAAAAGTTCTGGTGCGAAATTGGGTATACCGGTGAACAACAAATCCTCATTGATTGTAAAAGTATCTCCAATTCTTATAGTCCCGTGATTATGCAAACCTATGATGTCACCACTGAAGGCCTCATCAAGACTTCCCCGGTCTGATGCGAAGAAAGTCAGCGCTTCAGAAAATTTGATATCCTTTTTTATACGCACGTGTTTGGCCTTCATGCCTTTTTGATATTTGCCCGAGCAAATTCTTAAAAATGCAATTCGATCACGATGCTGCGGATCCATATTCGCTTGTATTTTGAATACAAATCCACTGAACTTCTCTTCCAACGGATCCACTACTCGTGTGAGAGTTTCACGAGGCTGAGGCTTCGGTGCATACTCAACAAAGTCATCAAGCAGTTCTGCGATTCCGAAATTATTGATCGCTGAACCAAAGAACACCGGCGTTAATTTTCCCTGCCTGTATTGTTCAAGGTCAAATTTGTTGCTTGCTCCCTGCACAAGCTCAATTTCATCACGAAACTCAGCGGCCATATCTGCACCGATGATCTCATCTATCTTCGGATTATCCAGTCCCTCAACCACTTCACCTTCCTGCACTTTGCCACCATGTGTTGGCGAGTAAAAGTGCACGGTGTTACGCGTTAAGTGATAGACCCCTTTGAAGCGCTTACCCATACCGATTGGCCAGGTAATAGGAACACAATTAATCTTGAGCATCTGCTCTACTTCATCCATCAGATCAATCGGATCACGCCCTTCGCGGTCAAGCTTGTTGATAAAAGTCATTACCGGTGTGGTGCGAAGTCGACAGACTTCCATCAATTTTTCAGTTCGTGGCTCAACACCTTTTGCCACGTCAATTACCATTAACGCTGAATCAACTGCAGTCAATGTGCGATAAGTATCCTCGGAGAAGTCTTCGTGACCCGGTGTATCCAGAAGATTAACAATGCGCTCTTTATACGGAAACTGCATAACCGAGGATGTAACAGAAATGCCTCGCTCCTGCTCCATACGCATCCAGTCAGAGGTAGCATGCCTTGCGGCCTTACGCCCTTTAACGGTTCCAGCCAGCTGAATCGCACCACCGAATAACAACAGTTTTTCAGTCAGTGTAGTTTTACCGGCATCCGGATGCGAAATAATGGCAAAGGTTCGTCGCCGGTTTATTTCGTCAGATAAGATACTGTCACTCATACTCTTGATTATAGCCTGCGTTGTAAGACCTGCGTTTCAGACCCTGGCGCTGTGGGAGACCCATGCAGACTGCCCACAGAAACCGTAAGCCCTGCAAAACCCGCCATTGTAGCCGAACAGGGTAGTTATTGATCTATTTTCCTGGACTGCGGCGCTAAATTTCCGATTCGCAGCCGATCACTGTGAGATCTCGAGACAATACCAGCGCATCCTCGTGAGAGTTGATCTTTTGCTTACGAGATTTTTGTCCTGCATGGCCAGTCTGGTGACGACGGTAGTAATTTTCGCGCCGCCCAATTTCCACAAAGCCCATCGATTCATACAAGTTGATGGCAGCTTTATTGATGGTGTCCAATTTCAGATATTATAGTTTTAAGGATATTGGTGGTCACAAGCGAGTACCATTTGTGGTGATGCTGATGTTGGTGATGTTCTTTGTCTTCACTTCACTGGATCCACCGGGTGTACTATTTTCAGGATTTATTGTGTACGCTTTATCGGGACCTGTATTTGAGCTGATACGATGGTACAGAAGACGACAAAGACGCAATGAATCTTCATCTCCCTCTTCAGATAAGTAGTACCAGATGAACCAACCCGTTGATTCCCGCACCGGGGAGTATCTGCGCGCGATGAATATCGACCTTTGGGTCGCGCGTGATAATGTGGCATCGGCTTCTGCGGTCACTGGTAAAACGGCGGGAGAGTCTAACAACGCTCGTGTGCAATCGATCAGCAGCTGGTCTGCCGCCGAATTACCAGACCGGATTTTACAGTTGAAAGTACGTCCGGCTGGCGAGCTGAGACAGGCTGAGCTACTGGTTGTAACCGAAAGCCCTGAGCCTGACGCAGCCTGTATGAAACTGATGAGTTCCATGTTTGCGGCGATAAAACTGGATGAATCGCAGTGGTTACAAGCAGGCATAGTGGGCGGTGACACATCTGTTGGTCTTACCCGCGTTATTGATTCGGTCAAGCCAAAGGCGGTTGTGCTGATGGCAGACGCCCACAAAAAACTTGATGCACTGGATCGGCTTCGTGGCATTAGGCATCAGGTGTCTGATCTTCAGCCGTTTTTTGTGGTGACTTTTGGGCCTGTTGATTTACTGGATAACCCGGACGCCAAGCGCCCCGCGTGGGAAGACTTGAAACAGTTGCATCAGTGGTTGTCTTAAGGGTCGGGACAGAACGGCTAAAATTTAAGTGTTAGAC
>CAZQKJ010000323.1:0-4780 GCA_964593315.1 uncultured Granulosicoccaceae bacterium | reverse complement strand
CACCTGGCAGCTTAACCCACAAAAATATACCACCTGGCGGGATACAGTACTCTGCACTGGTACCAAACTCCCGGTCAATTGCGTTGGTTAAAGCTCGCAGTTTTTCCTGAAGATTGTGGTTCAGTGCTTTAAGGTGCTGATCGAAATGAGTGTTGCAATATTCAGCCAGCAACATTTGCTCAAGCGCACCGGATCCCGCATCTGTCTTGTGCGATAAAAGATACCCCATAAGAGACCAGTCCGCTACAACGTAACCAACGCGCAGTGCCGGTGCGATTGTTTTGGAAAACGAGCCAACGTGCACCACTCGGGCACTGTCATCTATTGCATACAAAGACTCTGGCCGCTCACCGGACCAGACAAGGTCGGCGTAGCATTCATCTTCGAATACCGGTACATCATATTCTTTAGCCAGATCTATCAGATGCTCCCGCCGAGCCTGCGACATGATTGTTCCAGTGGGATTGTGAACGGTAGGAATGCTATAAATATAAGCGGGCTTTATACCCTTGCCTCTGAGCATTTCAAGTGTTTCTTTGAGCTTATCGGTTTGCATCCCGTGCTCATCAACCGGGACTGCAGCCATTTTGCAGCCGAGCCGATCAAGCCGGCTCAATACACCGCCATAGTTAGACTCTTCCACTATGACTGTATCGCCCTTTTTTAACAGCACCTCATTGATTAAATCTATCGCTTGTAACGAGCCCGACGTCAGCAGAATATTATCTGTAGTACAGGTTATTCCTGCATAGTTCGCAAGCTTTCGAACAAGAAACTCCCTTAGCCGAAGATATCCTTGAGGTCCGCTTTCCAGACTATAAGTGGCCAGCTGTCTCCCTTCACGTTGAAGTACATCATTGCAAGCTCTGGTTAATTGTTCTACATCCAGTGAGCCCGGATCATTATGACCCCCGACAAAGTTATACTCCGGAAACGCTTTCCACGGCGATACACTGGGTGCAAGCGTAGATTTAGCTACACTGGAAAAATTGAATGCTGATGTCACAAATGCCTCTTTAATATGTTGCTCACACTGTTTTCTATCGTCTAGTCTGCATCACGTCGCAGTGGCTGGCACATACAATGGACACCACCTCCCGCCCAGGTATACATACTCATGTCAGGATCATATACAGTAAGGCCTATAGCACGCATCTTTTTATTCAGGTCAGTAGCCCCTGCGGTGGAGAGAACTTTCTCATTACCCAAGGCAACAACATTGCAACCGAGCGCCATAGTCTCGGCAAAAGTTGCCGGTATAATTTCTATCTGTTGATTGCGTAGCCAATCCACTACATCGTCTTCGGTAGTTTCAAGACACACGGCAGCACAATCCTTGGTGAGCATGCAAACCATTAGATCGATGTGTACATAAAACGGATCAATCGGTGCAAATTTAATTTCCCACCCTTCATCCGTGAACCAGCCGGCGACCTGCTCGGCCGCCACCTTTTCGCTACGTTGGTCGGTGTATCCAACAAGCGCTACACCAGGTTTTATAATATTGAAATCTCCGCCTTCGAAATTACCCGCCGATACCATGTCATAAACAGGGATATTGTTTTCCATATAAAAGCGGAGCACTGGCGCATACTCACCACGACGTCTCGGATTGGCCATCTGACAAATCACAGCACCGTATGGCGTCATAAAAGACGAATCCCGAGCGTAGACCTGATACGGAGTGTGGTGATCAACCGGCAAAAAATGACAGGCAGTACCAGCTTCGTTATAAGCAGCCACCATTTCAGTGTGTTGCCGGCGCGCCAGATCTGCATCAAATACCCGGCCCTTGCGCAACGACTCACGTACCAGGGAACTCCACTCGGCGTTTTTATCACCCAGCCAGCAAAATGATTCAGCTGGCCCCAACAGAACATCCCTCAAAGGCCCGGTCTCTGATTTCAGGAACCAGTCATTCATCTCCGGGGTGCCGCCGCCTGCCAGGCGTGCCTGCAATGTTTTCGTAGCTTCTGTCATAGATAGAGTCTATTAAATCAGGTCCAGCGCGGAACAATGATCCCCGAACTATAACGCATTGTTGTGTAGGCGAGTTACACTCTGAGACACCGTGCCTGGCCTGGTCGCGAATACCGGGCGCGTGCGTTCTTGCACCCGGTTAGGTGGTGGATCAAATCGGCTAAAAACGCTATATTGGGATTGTTCCGGATTACCTGCCTTTCACTGAAATCATGCCTCCCGAAAAAGCTCGCGACTCCTCCAGTGCTAACAGCGATTCACCGGTATCCAGCACCCAACGTGTGGTCGAGGATTTGCGCAAGCGTATTATTCAGGGCGAGCTGCTGCCTGGTGAAAAGCTCAAGGTAGAGTCGTTAAAAACGCTGCTGGATACAGGAGCATCGCCAATTCGCGAAGCACTGAGTCTACTCACCTCAGACCAGCTGGTAGAGCGTATCGATCAGCGCGGTTTTCGGGTAGCACCGGCCAGTGCCGCTCACTTTCGAGAAATATTAATGCTGCGCTGTGAGCTGGATGTTATCGCACTACGTAAAAGCATCGAAGCCGGCGATGCTCAATGGGAGGAAAGTGTCGTACTGGCTCATCACCGCTTTGCAAAAACATCACGCGATGATATTGATAACTGGGAGATACTACATAAGGATTTTCATACAACACTGATCAGCGCATGCGAATCCCCGATCCTGCTGCGTTTTTGCGAACAGCTGTACGACTTGAATATCCGTTATCGCTATCTTGCCGGAAGATCCGGCAGCTACGCCAAACGCAATATCGATGGCGAGCACGAAGAGATCATGCAATCCACCATTGAGCGCAACGTTGATCTTGCAGTCAGCCGCCTTATCAGTCACTACACACTGACTGGTGATTTCCTGGCTGACCAGTTTCTCTAGGCTAACAAAGACCCATTCACCAGCGCCCCGAAAACAGCACACAGCACGGTTTCCGGACGGACATCAGCCTTCAGCCAGCAAGTGAATGAATGAATGAATGCTACGATAGTGTTACCAGAGAACTATGGTACATAAAGAGAGAATTGAGAAGTCGGTCCAGTTACCGGATAGACGCTGGCTTTCGGTTTGATCGATCTGTATCAGCTCGCTTCGCGCGTGAGAATCAGATCAAAGTCTACCCGCGAATATTCGCCATCTACTTTGCCAGACAACTCATAACCTTCTGACGGAAATGACCCTGCCGGTTGCTTTACATAAGTCATTACAAGATCATTGCGCACACCGAAGACAGTGTCCTGGTCAAGATAGGGATCATCATCAGGGAATACTTCTGTCACGAGAGACCTGAAACCCGCCGCTTTAATAATATAGTGCAGGTGCGACGGTCGCCACGGGTGCCTGCCAGTCGCGTCGAGTATCTCACCTACCGGCCCGTCAGACGGTACCGTGTAGCAAACCGGCCGTACAGTCGTGAAGTGATATGACCCATCAGCACCGGTGGTAAACAATGCATGAAAACTATAAGTATCCTGTTCAGGATCTTGCGATGAATACAAACCATTGGGAGCAGTTTGCCATATATCAAGCGTTGCACCGGCAATTGGTTTGCCATCGATATCCAGCACACGACCCGTGACAAGAATTAACTCGCCCTCGTAATCGCCACGTAAGTCAGACCCCATCTCCATCGCCGGTGCATTGGAAATATGGAACGGTCCAAGCACACTGGAGCTGGTCCCTACCTCCGGGGAATTGACCATATCTACCATTGAAGACAAGCCCAGTACATCAGACAGCAAAACAAATTCATCACGTTCTGGTGTGGTTATTTCACCAGACCTGCGCAATATGTCGAGCCCTTTTTCCCACTCTTTGTGAGTCAGGTTAGTTTCTCTAACAAACGAATGCAGATGCTTTGCAAACGACTCCATGATCTCTTTGAGTCTCGGATCTGTATCATCACCAAAGTAGCCGAGAAAAGTTTCAGTGATATTGTCTTTGGTTACGTTTCTCATACGGTATGACCGGTTACCTGTTTATCAGCACCGTACTCAGTGACGGATAGGCTATTAGAAGTATTAATACCAACAACATCACAAACGCAAACGGCAGCGCCCCCAGAAATACATCTTTAAGCTTTATCCGGTCATCATCAAGAGTGGATTTAATAACAAAACAACTAATCCCCAGAGGCGGGGTCAGCAATCCAATTTCAGCACCTACTACTGTTACGATACCAAACCAAACCGGGCTTAAACCCAATGATTCTATAATGGGTAAAAACAAAGGCACTACAATTAAAATAATAGAAGCTGTATCCAGCAATGTACCCAGAAACAGCATCAGGCAGACATAGATCACCATGATCATCACAAAACTGAACTGGTTACTTGCGATAATTTCACCGAGCTCATTGGGCAAAGCGGCAAGGCCCAACATACGGCTGTATATAGACGCTGCCGTGATTAAAAATAAAATTGCTGCAGTTATGTGGCCAGTCTCAAGCAATGCCTCCCAAAAGGCGCGCCAGGTCATTCTGCGCCGCACCAGTGCGATAACAAGACCCACCAGAGCACCCGCAGCACCTGCCTCGACCGGTGTCAGCCAGCCAGTGTATATGCCACCCAGCACCACTGAGATCAGAATCACCAGTGGCAGTGTTTTACTTAATACTTCCTTTCGACTCAATGGCTGATAATCTTCCGCAGGTCTGCCACCGACAAAGTTCGGAAAGAACTTGCCTGCAAAAGCGATCGCTCCTATGTACGCTACCGCAAGCAATACACCCGGAATAATGCCGGCGATAAACATATCACCCACTGACTGCTCGGCAACAAATGAGTAGA
>CAZQKJ010000322.1:0-4793 GCA_964593315.1 uncultured Granulosicoccaceae bacterium | reverse complement strand
AATTCACCAAACCGCTCAAATAAGTCAAAGGTATAAGCAATACGCGCATCACTATCAGACGATTTGCCAGTCACATCAAGCGCATAAAGACCCGCCGGAATATTCACGCCAAACCAACGATGGTCATCGATAGTACGGATTTTAGAAAAGCCGGGTATTCTTTGAGGTTGATTTAAACTGATTTCTGAAATAGCAGGGCAGAGTGTGAAGCGAGGTGCAGGAACGGCATTGCCATTTGAAATTAACGCCATTTGGTAAGTAAGTATGTTCGTGCCACGCGGTTCGACCTTAAGGGTTATGGTTTGAGCAACATCTATTTCAAGAAATTCATATGATCTAACATCAAAATCATTTGTATGCACGCTTATCAATCTATCTTGCCCATCGGACGTCACCGAGTTTATTGTTAACCCAATCCCGCTGCTCTTACCGTTGGCCACCGACGCATCGGCAACCAGATGATAGTTACCGGGTTCCAGTGTGACTTGCCATATATCAGCGTTTAATACGGTGCTGTCATGGAGCAGCTGTCCCTGCACGAGTTGATTTGCGAACATTTCAGTGGGCGTAGAATTATTCGCATCAGCACCGAGAACTCTCATACTCCCACAGGAGCCCAATATGATCTCGGGTGGACGAAACAGTAGTTTTGGAGTTTGCTCTATCTCTTGTGAATCAGTGATTGCACTTGCCTCAGCCACTTGCGAATCAGCATCTGTATCCGGCGCGACCGGTGTTGCGATTTCAAGAGCCGCACCGCAATCACTAATACAATGCTCTCCCCGTAACTTTGATTCTTGTATTGGAAATTGTTGTCCCTGTGTATTGTCATACACCTGCTCGGTTATTGCCTTGAAAAACAATTCTATCGGAGCCGTGGCATGGGTGTTTAAGCTGTCTAACAACGCCGTCGCAAAGGGGCTGTTTCCTGATGGATCACCATCCAGGGCAATTTTTCCATACTCGGTTGAGAATCCAATAAATGAACCGCGGGGCTGGCTTACCGAGTCAATATCAGTCAATCCGGTGAGATTGATAGTTCGCGAAAAGTTCTCAACCGGCGCATCGCGGCAGGCATCAAAGAAAAATACATTTACGCCGGTTGGATTTTTGCGTTCTACCCGCTCAACGATTCCCTGTAGCAAAACCGATCTGTTTCTTATATCGCTTTCAGATCGAAGACGAACACCCTCTGGCAATATAGGGATCAGGTAATTTGATCCATCACTCACTGCACCATGCCCTGCGTAGTAGATCAGAGTGGTGGCACCATCCTCGACAGACGCAAGAAATGAATCGATTTCGCTATTAAACGCTTCAAGGTTTAAATCGACACGTGCACCGCCACCATGTACTTGATATCCAATGGAAGCGAGTTTTTCGGCTACCGCCGTCGAGTCATTCACTGGCGTGGCTAGATCGTAACCGGAACCGTAATCACTATTACCAATCACCAGGGCGTGCCGTGCTGCGTGCGCAGACAGTGACGAAGCCAGAAGAACAAAACCAATTATCAGGTAGAGGGAATTTCTTAAAACTGCGATCATCATCCGAATCCCGTTTTTTCTCACTTTCATGGTATCACGCCTCATCTCAATACCTCTATGCCGAACTCCTCAACACTTACCGCAAAAACTCAAACCCGTAGATGCAGGCATTATTTGTGATCTTATCCTCACATAACCTGCAGAATCGTTGATCTACAACCATTGCCCCGGCATCTTAATTCGAGTAAAAGATCAAAGGACGTATGTCCAGCCGTAGTAACTGAGCACACATGACGCAAAACGATACCCCACCCGACCCCATCAGCGATGACCTGATCGAAGTGATCGGTGACTCCTCACAGCCACAAATCCGCCGCCAACAAGCCTGCCAGAAGCTGTATCAGCGCCACTCAGAATGGGTAATCCGCCAGATCAGATTCAAAATACATAATTCCGACGATGTTCAGGATATCGCTCAATCCGTCTGGATGCAGGTTCTGCAGCCCGATACGCTCACCCAATCGTACAAAACTCGCAATGGAAAGTTCCGGGCATACCTTAGATTGCCGATCAGGTGGGCAATTTTGAAACATATTGAACGATTGCCGTTTACTCTTAATGATCAGGGGGAAAAAGCGACTCCGCTGTTCACAGAAATAGATGAATCGCAATACGACAAACAAGTGGACGACTGGATGTTCGATGAAGTCATTGACAATATTATCAAACCGAATTTGCCGAAAGTTGACCTATCGACGCGCAATGTCTATGTAGCGAATGAATACCACACTATTTTTTCGGCGGCACCTACCATCAATGAGCTGGCTGTCATTAATGGTATTAGCAGCGCAGAAGCCACCAGCTTATGCAGCGATGCCGAGGGCAAGTCACCAGATCTGTGTTCAGAGCAGGAGATATCTGTCTATCTGCCGCTGCACTACCTCTCACTCGTAGACGAAGTAGAGATGCGTAAATCCACCGGCCGATATCTTTCTAATCTCCTCGGGATTACTGAAGCTGTTTTCAGAAAACGCCTACATACTGCCCGGCGCTATTTACTCGACATTGTGAAGCTAAGTATCCAAACCAAATTGAGTGTTAATCATGGATAGCAATACCTTCAAGAAAGAAGTCCTGCAAATGGTGAAGGACAAAAAGCAACAAGAAGCTTCACCGGGATTGACAGAAATGCAGATGAAGCAACTTGACGCAGAGGTATTTTCGCATATCGAAACCTTGTTCCCATCTGATAACACTCAAGAAACCCTGTTGCGTTCTAATGAAAAAACACCACAAATAAGCACCACGGAAAAACTCAAAGGTTTTCTCACAAATATTTTCGATGTCAAACCTCTGCAACTGGCCGGAGGTGCTTTAGCCGCAATATCATTCCTGGCTGTTGGCATCATCACCTATCAGGGGTCTGGTCAGAGCGACTCAGGACTACTGGATATCCCCTCTTCACTCACTACTGCAGGACTGGAGAAGCATGTACAGAATACTTCTACTCTCAGCGCTAAAGCGATAGTAACTGACACTCCGTCACAACGACGAAGCGCCTTTCTTACAGGGATTACACAAGCAGCTGTAGAGTTAGTCGATGACACCCGAGCGGGCACCATCGCCAGCAACTACCATCAACTCATCACCGGTAGTGCACCCGCAACTCCTGATACTGCATTACAGCTTCTATCCACCAATATAGATAGTTTTAGCGAATTGGAATCTACGAGATCCTGGATGATCGAAGGTCATGCAGTGGAGCTGGTACACCTGGCAGCCACCCGCGCTATGACGGACATGAATACCAACATACTTGACGATGCCATAGACTTTTATCGCCAAATTACTCCAGATCTAACGGCAGACAATACACAATCTATCCCTGAACAATACCTAAGCGATCGATCTGCCCTGTTAAACACATCTCGATCCACTGTTGCCACCCCTTCTCAAATACAAAATATTATTGACAGCACACAACAAATGATTTTGATAATCAGATAATACGCTTATGTTACGACACCACTTGCTACCCTGCTCCCTGATAGCAGCCATTACGTTGTTTGCTTCTTTACCAGCGCACTCTATACAGTGTTCTACGAGCAAGTGTTATCTGGACGTATACAACAGTGTCGATCCAGAGACTCTGCCAGTCATCGGACGCGTAAGAGATATACACAGAAATCTTGTTAAAACAATTGGCTCACAACAAGCACTGAGATCGAAACTCATCGTGATCAACAGTACCGGTCATCCGTGGGCACTGGCACTCAGTGATAACGCAATAGTGCTCACTAAAGGTGCCATAGAGTCAATGTATCGGGGAGTCACCGATGAGATAGCTGACGCAAGAATCGCGTTTGTCCTGGGGCATGAGATTTCACATCTGGTGACTGATGACCTTTTTCACCACAAGGCGTTTGTTTTTAATCAATCAGAAGGCACCACTCAGGCAATTTTACAGGCAAGACCAGAAGAAGAACTTCGCGCAGACCTGCGCGGATATACCTTTGCAAGTATTGCAGGCTACCGAACAGATTTGCTACTCGGTGGCGGAAATGGTTTTTTCGAGAGCTGGATGCAACAAATAGCACCAGACACAAATACAAAAACGCACCCGCTCAATGATTCCCGCGTTGAATTTATAAAAAAAGGATTCCAGAACATACTTGATCACCTGCCTTACTACTGGTTTTCAGTGGCACTGGCTCATTTTGGAAATTATTCAGATGCTCAATACCTGCTCGAAGATCATCTTAATATTGTAGAGACAGAGCACGCATACGCAAATCTTGGGTATATCCACATCCAACGTGCACGTGAGCTAATGTCTGATGATGTGGCTTACCGTTATTGGATACCAACACTGCTGGAACCGAAGACCGCTTTACAACTGACCCGCGAGCGCAGCCTATTCAAAAACTCAGACATTTCAAGTGAAGCGTTTCATCATCTGGAGCTGGCAGAGCAAATGCTTTTAAAGTCATCCAGTATGAATCAGGATAACCTTACAGCCCATATTAACCTGGCAGCAGTGTATCTTTACATGCCAGATAAAGTACACAAAGCTTACGCTGCAATCGAGGAGGCCAGAAGAACAACACTGGGCAAATTGCCGCAAGTTAAAGAACAGCTGGAGAGTATTTACCAACTTATACGAATTCAGGACACAGTAGACGGCGGAGATCGCTGGCCCAGAGCGCGGGACACACTCACTGCCATCGCTTCTTCAGAAACCGCACCAGAAAACCTGCTCTACAATCTTGCAAGGATGCTGGATATGAGAGGCAGAGACGATACCTC